>CATIYX010000331.1 GCA_949739095.1 uncultured Clostridia bacterium
CAACCCGGAAAAATTACCGCTGCCGAACCTCTTCGGCGACATTTTTCTGGTTTGCTGTACTATGCTGCACTCCTCCGGACGAATAAATTCCACACAACCATAGCGCATCACTGGTTTCCACAGGCGTGTTTCCATATAGTCCCTCCCCGTTTCATCAGGATAGGAAATACCATGCACCATCCACCCCAGCGGCAGTTCCTCCAACTGGTCATAGGGACTTTCTCCCTCTTCAAAGCTGCATGGCTCCACATAGCCCTGACATTCGCGGCAGCCCAGAAAAATATCACGCCGTCCGCCGCGTTCCAGCATTCGTTTCGCAATGAGATAGTGCTTGTTTTCATTGCGGTCCGCCGCCAATTCCGGTCGCTGCTCATTCCACTCAAAATGCGCTTCCACATGATATTCCACGTCACGCAAGTAAGTATAAATAGATAAATCGTTTTTATCCTCCTGATATTTCATCGTGCGCATCCCTTTCGCTTGTGTACGAATGGGTTTCATCACGCGCAGCCGGTCGATATACCAGATGAGCGTAGGTTTCCAGTAGATAGATTCCGTTATCCCTTTCAGCGCCTGATAGGTGGGGATGGAGTAGGTGCATTTTTCTCCGCCTGTTTTGGTCACAGGGTCTGTGAACAGAGCCTCCCTCCCAAACAACCGGAAACAAATTTTGTTTTCATATTCCATGGAAATGCACTTCCTTTCTTTCAGCACAGGAGCGTTGTTCCTCCCATACTTCGTCTTAAAAAATCATTTCTTGCAGTGCGGCGTCCTGTACCACACCAAGTTCGCTGTCATAATATTCATCGTGGAGCGCCCAAATATTTCCACATTTTAGCTGATAGAGCGCGCCTTTTTGTTGCAATTTCCTCCAGTCGTTCTGATATATCTGCACCGTATACCGCTGCGCCAGCCGTGCCAGCTTCACGGTTTCTTCCGGACTGCATTGTCCGTTCAACTGCAAGATATATTCTTTGCCTTTTCCAAACGGCACCAATACCGCTGCGGTATTGTCCTCTATGACATGGAACTTTTCTCCCGCTTCCGCAAATGCCTGCCGCAGCTCAGGAAGCATTTGCTGTTTTGTTTCATGCGCATATGCACCACATGCAGTTCCGTTGCTTGATAGTAGTTCAAACAACGTCACATTGCCGTCCACCCAGTATCCCATTTCATTTTTCCGCCCATGATAATAATACTGATAGTAGCAAGCTGTCGCCTTGGGCGAAAGCAAATCATCGCCAAAATATTCCGGCTTTCGCGCAAATTCTCTTAGCACTCTTTCGCAGCTTTCCTGTGCTTTTTGAATATCCGGCAGATATTTTAATTTTTCTTCCCGCAGTTTTATCAAATAAACCTCACGGCAACCCATTTCACCATGCCGGTTACAGCGTCCGGCGGACTGTGCCGCGTTATCCAGCCCTGCCAGCGAACGAATTACGCAGTCAAACGACAAATCTACGCCGCATTCAATCAACTGCGTGCTGACACAAATCAATTTCTTTTCGGCAGGCGTCTTTTTGACGGCGTTCAGCCGCTCCAGTCGGTCTGCCGCACACAAAGAGGTGGTGAGCAAAATGATATCCGCCGCTTTCTCCGCAGGCAGCATTTGATTTTTTTCCTGCAACCGCTGATAAATCTCTTTTGCCGTCTCCTTCGTGTTCACCACCAGCAAGACATGCGGCAACGCCTGATGTTTCTCCCACACAAAATCCGCTGCATCTTTATATGTCATGCCCGGTTTCCAGCGCGTCGTATCCACTAATTTGACCCTACTCAGCTGTTGAAATTTATCCAAATAGTCCTCCACGATTTGTGCCGGCTGCGCGAGACGAAGCGAATGCTTCTCCACTTCGTCCAGCTTAGGCTGGGTTGCCGTACAAAGCACAACTGTGGCATGACAGACTTCGCTTAAAAAATTGACTGCCTCGTTGAACATATGAATACATTTCACAGGAATGGACTGGATTTCATCAAAGATAATCACGGAATTTGCCAGTTGATGCATACGGCGAATGTTTCTCGTCTTACCTGCAAAAAGTGTGTTCAAAAATTGCACCATTGTCGTCACAATCATTGGCGATGTCCAGCGCTCCGTCAACCGCTCATATTGCTCTTGTACTTCTTCCTCCGTTTTTTCCTCTTCTTCTCCATGAATGACATTGGCATGGTGTTCCAAAATGATGGTTTCGTCGTCCTCCTGAAGCTTGTCCCTGATTTCCTGCACGGTTTGTTCAATAATGGTCTGATAGGGTATGACATAAAAAATATGTTCTTTTTCATATTCCATACAATGCGCCAGAGCATAGCGCAGAGAGCTGAGCGTTTTCCCGCCGCCCGTCGGCACATATAGCTGATAAACACCGGGCTCCCGCTTTGCCCATGTGCGGCAACTATCCGATATTTCCTGCCGCAGCTGTCGCACCTTTTGTTCTCCTTCTGATTCCGTCGGCTGTTTTGCCATCTTCTCCAGCGCCGTTTCCAAACGTTCCAAATATTTTTCCCAAAACGCCCCATCCGGTTTGAAATCCGGTTTGGGAGTTGTCCCTGCTGCAAAACAATAGGTGTCGTAACGGTCTGCGTCAATGAGGCATGAAAATAAATATTTTTCCAGTAAATGTATTCCAAATGCGCCCATATGCTGTATCTCCCGGATTTTCTCCTCCAACCGGACTGCCGCTTGTTCAAACGCCTGTTTCAATTCCGTTTCTCCTGCGCATTCCTGATAGTATGTCTGTACTGCCTCCTGAACCTGTGCTTCCGTATCCCTCCATACGCCACTTTGATACTTGTTTTCTCCCTTTGTACTGATACAATCAATCAAACCGGTATGATGAGATTCCACTGCCAACGCCAACATTTGCACCGTCAAATTTCCGCCATATTCTCCCGATGCATAAGTTTCTTCCAAATAGCGCGCGCCACATGCCGCATGACTGATTTCACCTCGTCTGGCACTGCTGATACCTGCAATATAGTTTTGAAATTCCTGTTTGCATTTTCCCATATCATGCACTTTTCCAATCAATCCGGCAGCAGCGCCTAATCCAATTTTGCTGCCATATGCCCGCGCCAGCATTTCCACATTATTGCAGTGCTCTCTGACAGACTGCTGCCGCTCTGTCATTTCTTCTTTATGGGCAATGAACAAAATATCACTTCCCCCATTTTTCGCTAAAATCTTCTATTTATTATTTTATATAATTTTTTCTATTCTGTCAATCTATTTCTTGTGCATTTTTCTATATAATTATATTTTTTTCTATATTTTCTCACATTTAGTTTTCTTTTTTTGAATTTTTCCAGTTTTTAGCATAGTATCCTCCCCAAGTTACACACTTGCATAAATATTTCGTCTTATATATAATATAAAAATATAAATTTCCATAAGGAGGATATATCCCATGACATTGCCAAATGATCCCATTCTCTTGCTCAGTGTACTCAACACAAAACTTCGTGATTTTTACGACAACTTAGGCGCCCTATGTGATGATTTATCTGTTGACCAGACAGAATTAGAACAA
>CATIYX010000332.1 GCA_949739095.1 uncultured Clostridia bacterium
AATTGCACCCTACCATCATTGAGTTGGTGTTCATGTTCTGCAACAATTTTCTGAAGTTCTATCACCGCATCGCACGGACATTTTTCTACTTCCATTTTACTTCACCCTCAATGCATTGGCACATTTGCGCGCCAGCCAATAACTGTCATTGTCCCGTTGGAGCTTGCTTAGCCACAGTGTTTTGTTTGTGATAATCCCCTGGTGTGCAAGTTCCCACACAATATCATTGATTTCTACTAACTCTTTTGTTTCCACTATATCTACCCCCATATATTCTTTGATTGCTCCTATGATTGCCTCGCTGGCATCCTCTTGATAAGCTTCTCCCATCATCACTTGTTCTTCTTCCGCATTTGAGATAAAACCCAGTTCCACTAGAGCTGCCGGACATTTTGTCAGACGCAGAACCGCAAAATCCTCATGTTTCACACCGCGACTCTTTCGCCCTGTCGCCGCTACCAGATGTCCCAGCAAAAATTCCGCAAATTTCTGGGATTCCTCAGCATTCGGATAGGTCCAAATTTCTGTTCCCTGCGCGGTTGGCGCGCTGCTGTTGCAGTGCAGGGATACGAATAAATCCGCCCCTGCTCGGTTTGCAATTTTCGCACGCTGCGCCAATTCTATGTATTCGTCTTCATCACGCGTCAACACCACATCAATCCCACCATTTTGCAGCTTCCGCGCAACGCGGCTCGCCATATCCAGCGCAATCCATTTTTCATAGGTCTTGCATCCCACTGCACCGCTATCATGCCCGCCATGCCCCGCGTCAATACATACTTTCATGTGTTAAGCCTCCCTCCACTCATATACAGAAGCCGAAGCAAACGCCATGGGCAATGTCGGAACTGCTGGCGCTGGGGATACTGCCGCCGCTGTGGACAGTGCAGAACTTGGATGAGTCGTACACATAAGGGGAACGCTCCCACCAGTAATGCACAGAACCTGTACCGTTAGCAAGGTATTTTATTCTGTTTGCAGTAGTCGCAAAATACAGGTATTGCGTACCCTCACCCTCTACTGCGTGACTTACAGTGCCGGAAACCTCAACTTCGGAGAAGAGGAAGATTTTCATGCTGTCGGTGTTAATAGTAGTGCTTTGATTTCCGGCAGAAGTTTTCTTGTCAACGAGTTTAAGGACACTTTGCAAATCTTCTGGTAAACTTGACAATAGCTCACCTTGCAGCCATGTATACATTTCAGAGCCGGTAAAACCGTTAGTATTCGTATCTGTCTCTTCCATTCGGTGTGTAGTCGCCATAAGATTTTTCAGTCCAAAAGTAATGCCTGCTTTTCTTGTTCCGCCCGTAATAACATCATGATTAAAATCCATAATAACAATCGTAAGAGTTTCTCCGTTTACAACAATATCCTTTTCATCACCAACTGCCCAGTATGTCGGTGCAAGCCCGGAATTTGAAATCTTAGCTATTTGCTCCCATGATGTTTCCGCAAGACTCTGTATCTCCGGCATCAATTCCCCTTCATTCTGAATCGCATATTGCATCTCATCCCACGTTAAATCCTCAAACAGCGGATGGTTCCCGCTCTCCCAATCCGGATTCTTCGACCGCCATGCGCTGGTTAGATTATTTTTGAGAATCGCTGTCCCAAAATTCTTACCCGTCTCTGGATTCGTTATATTCAATCCCAGCGAATTCATTGATGCTGCCTGTATTGCTGTTCCATAAGCACCGTTTGACGCTATATAATCATTCACCCCGCGCATCGTCCCTAAAAATACAAATCCATCCTTCTCCTCCGGCGTCCCTTTATACGCACTAATAGTTGCAGACCTCCCACCGGCACCGCTTATGGCATTATATACACCATATAAATCCACCACCCCTGTAGAAACCCGACCAAAAAAATGCGATACATGTATCGTTATCGTTTGTTCATCCACATTTTTTAAATACAATGGGTAATATGTCTGCTTAGGTGTTTCATCTTCCGTGTAATACGTCAACCTTAATCCTGCCTGTCTTAGCCGCGGAACGCCTTGTCCGTTGGCGTTTTCGCGTTTTATGCGCAAATCAATTTTATATGTATTCGCCGTACCGTGTCTACCATATCCGAGTATTTCTATAGTATATCGCATTCCAGTCCCATTCGCTATATTGATTTCATCGTTATTGCCATAGGCGGCTTTGACCGATAGGTTTTTGTCCACTTTGGCAAAGGATACGCCATCAGGCTGCGGAATCGTTTCCACTGTACTCGTACTTGTCACCGATGTGCAATTTCCATAATGCGTAAAGGTTGGGTCATTATAGTCCAGCCATACACCTTCAAAGCTGTAGCCTTTTTTGTTGGTCAGCGGCTTACTTTTGTCGCTGTTGTAATACTGTGACCCTTCGTCAAATGTGGTTGCTTTCAGCGTGTTTTCAAACGCTTTTACACGCCCGGTTACATCTTCGCCTTTGGGCACCACAATGCTGCCAAGCGGCGTCAAGTCCCAGTCGTAAAAAGTAATTGTTGCATAATCGCTTGTATCCCCGCCGCCGGACGGAAAATTTGATAGAATCGGCATCTGTACTCCCTCCTTTATCTCATTAAAATGACTACAACGGGTATGTCTGTTTCCGGCGCCGTACCGTCTGCGGCAATGGTCAGCTCCCCTGCCGCCTGCCCGGTCACTGACAGCAATGCGCTGCGTGCCGCTGCCCGCTGTTCTGCCGTTGCACCCGGCGCAACCGATATGATACCGTTTCCATCCATTGTAAGTCCATCCACAGTCAACGTCTGCGTAGTTTCATCAGACCATGCCGAAGCTTGCAGCGTTACCGAAATAGACCGACTTGTCCTCAGTAACCGCTCCGCCGGGATTTTCCCATCTGCGTCAAGCAACTGGTAATCATAGACTTGCAGTGTCTTTGGTGTAATATTCGTCCCTGTTCCAAGCTGAATCGCATCAATTCCATTATCCTGTGCATCTACCGTTTTTGCTTGCTCTCCGCCTGCAAATCCACTTCCTGTTTTCGCATTATTTCCGACTGCTCCGCCATCTGTAGAGTGTGCATACCATCCACCTGCAAATCCAGTCCTCGTATATGTATTGCCTCCGACAGCCCCGCCGCTGCCTTCGTCTCGTGCATTTTCTCCAACTGCGCCGCCCAACATTGAATATGCATTGTGCCCAATCGCGCCACCTGCTTCAGTGAAGACATTTTCTCCGATAGCACCACCGCTACCTGGAGTAAAAGCCCCTTTGCCAATAGCCACACCGGAGCCGGAACCACCTGGGATGCTGATATCATAGCCTTCCTCATAGTTTGATGCGCCCTCACCTGCCACAAATCCGCCTTGTGCGGTTTGTTTGTCCGCTTTTGTGTCATTCAGCACTTTCCCCTGATTCGCAGAAAGAGAACTTGTCGTAGATGTTGACGTTAAATTGTCCTCAACGACTACACTGTCCAGCATGTTTTCCAAC
>CATIYX010000333.1 GCA_949739095.1 uncultured Clostridia bacterium
ACGGCGGCGCGTTCACCGTGGAAACCACTATGCCGGAAACGGCTGCCGGCGGAGAATATGAGGTTCGTGCAACCGCATATAACATAGAAGGCAAACAAACAGATACCTTCTATTACTTTGGCAAAGAGGAGCGCGATGCGCTTGTCGCGGCGGTTAATGCAGCGGAAGCTGTGGAAACGGTAACAGAACTTTTAACCGAAAAACGTGATATATTTGGTTTGCCGCAAGACGGAGTGCTGTTTACCCACATTGCCCGTACAGTATTTGAGCAGAAACCGTATGCAAATTATGCGGCGTTTACCACAATGTTGGAACAGACGCAAACGGTACTTGCGGAATTAAATGCAGCCACAAATTCAGAATATTCCAAGCTGCTTTCGGAGAATCCTATGATTTTAAACGGTCATGAGGACGAAGCCTATTATAATGATTTGTCGGTGGCGGGCAAAACGGCGGTAAACCAAAAAATTATTTCATCTGCGCCGTTTGAAAGCTTTGCTGCGTTCCGCACCGTATTTGCACGGGCAGTTGCAGCGTATAAACAGGAGTTGGAAAGCGGTAGTGACAGCGAAATTGAACGGGAAAATTTGCCGGATAAGAAAGTGATTGTGAAATTTGATGATGCGATGATTGCAGACTGGCAAGGGATGGCGCAAGGGTCTTATACGGAGACGGACGGCAGTCGGGTAACAGCGGCAAAAATGGCACCCGGTGCGTTGAATGCGAGTGGAGAGCGGGCAAGCAGGGATTATCCCAATCCCAAATATTTTTTTGAAGACCATGGAATTGATACGGATATGTCCGGATACCGTACCATTAATTTCCGAATGTACTCCAAGAAAAAGACGAATGAAAAAGTAAACATCATCCTCCAGCAGACCAAGAACTTTGACGATGGGTACTTTTCTACGCAGGTTACACTCGATTGGGAGGGCTGGAAAACAATTTCGGTTAACTTTGGGGATCTGACGCCGCAGAAAGTGACCGGAATCAGCGAAAACAGCGTGGCTAGTATCTATTTCAATTTTGGCGGTTGGGGGGCGAATACGACCGGAAATGCTGAAACAGAGTTGGCTGTTTCCGAAATCTATCTTTCCAATCCTTATAACGAGGTGAAACTGGAAGATGGATTGATTGTATGGGAATTTGATTCCGAAGACAAGTGTACGCTACCCCAATTTACGCCCGACAGCACGCTTACCAATATGCATGATGTTTCCGGTAAGTTCGTTATTGATAGAACCACCAATCTGGAGCGAAATACGCCAAACCGTCATTTGGTGGTAGATGCGGAGGAATATCAATATTTGAATCTGCTGGTGCATTCCAATAAGGCAACGACAACGGAAAGAACAGGACTCAATCTATGCATTTATGACTATGCAGGCAACAATTCCTATGTAAGAAAGACTCTCCCGATAGATTGGACGGGTTGGAAGGTGGTATCCATTCCGCTTTCTCAGATTAACTATACTCGGTGGAGTCAAGTGAAATATATTAAAATCAATTCAGGTGGCTGGGCGGATACGATAAAGCCGGTAGAAGTCGGAACCGAACTGAATTTCGATTTGATTTGGTTTTCCAAAGAGGAACCGAACCTAAAATTGAAGGAAACAATTACACCGGCGGGAAATACCGAAATGCCGGCGATTGGTACGACAGTATCGTTCCGGTTCAGCAATCCGCTTCGGAGCGTTAATGAAACAAAATTGACACTCACCAAACAAGGCGAAACAAACAGCGAATCTGTTTCCGGTACATTAAAGGGCAGCGCTGTGACACTGACGGCATGGGGGGCGCTGGAATACAGTACAACGTATACGCTGACGGTACCGACCGGCGCGGTAACCGATATTTTCGGACAAAGCAATGAAGAACCCATTACTTACAGCTTCACCACGCAGGGGCGAGGACTGAGCGCTATGCGACCGACATTGACGGACAGCATAGGAATTCCGCTTTCAAATATGCCGGCGAGCGGAGAAACTGTCAAATCATCGGTACAAGTAAATAACGGATTGGATGAAGAAAAGACCGCTACGCTGGTTGTGGCGTTTTATGATGAAAACAACTGTATGCTGGATTATAAAACTGTGAGCAAAAGCATTCCGGCAAACGGAGCCGATACGCTGACACTGACGGCGCCGGCGATCGGCGCGGCGGTGAAAGCGTTTGTGCTGGACGATTTGGGTTCACAGCAGCCGCTGTATAATGGTTTTGTACAGGCGCCGCCGGCTTCAAACGGTGGAACGATTGGCTCCGGCGCACAGAACAAATCTCTCACCTTAAACAGCGTAAAGCTGGAGGGCGACCGGCTTTCCATCGAAGGTAAAGTAGAGGGAGAATTACCTTGTGCGGCAGTCATTTCCGTGGGTGGAGGAAAGTTGGAAAAACCACTGTTTTTGTCGCCAATTATGGCAGAAAACGGCGGAACGTTTACGATGCAAGTAACATTACCGGAAACGGCTGACAGCGGCGAATATGAGGTTTGTGTAACTGCACGCGGTATTGAAAGCAAACAAACAGAAACTATCCATTATGTCAACAGGAAAGAACGAGAGGCGCTTATCAGTGCAGTAAATACGGCTGAAACACCGGAAAAGATTGTCGGTCAGTTGGAAAATCATCGCGTTTCGCTTGGCCTGCCGGAAGACATCGCGCTGATTGCACATGTTGCCCAGACTGTGTTTGAGCAAAAACCGTATGCGGATTATGCGGCGTTTACCTCAGTGTTGGAACAGGCACAGACAGTGCTTGCGGAATTGAATGCGGCTACATGGGCAGAATATTCCAAACTTCTTTCGGAGAATCCCATGATTCTAAACGGTCATGCAGACGAAGCGTATTACAATAATCTGTCGGCGGCGGGCAAAGCGGAGATAAACAGAAAAATCGTTTTATCCGCACCGTTTAAAAGCTTTGCAGTATTCCGCACCACGTTTGCACAGGCAGTTGCAGACTATAAAAAAGGGTTGGAAAGTGGCAACGGCGGCGGAAGCAGCGGTGGAAGCGGCGGCTCGGCAGGAGGCGGTCGACCGGGTGC
>CATIYX010000334.1 GCA_949739095.1 uncultured Clostridia bacterium
AAATATAATCTCGTCCCGTGTCTTTCTTTCCGTCATTACCAGCAGCACGTTTTTAGATACTCCCCGCTTGCCTATTACACTATCCATTTCCCAGTGTCCATTTCAACTCACGTGCTCGCGTAGAGCACGACTTCCATGCCCTATACCGTCCTTGCTATCATTCTATTTCAACTCACGTGCTCGCGTAGAGCACGACAGTAAAAATAGATAAATTTTCTTTTATTATCTACTTTCTTTTCATACAAATGACCTATTTGCTTCTTTTCATCTTTCTGACTTCTCTTTTTTTCGCGCAAAAATCCAAATCGTTCAATCTTTTTAGGTGCGAATCTCTCAGGAATTTCATGTTCACTTGGGGTTCGCACCTCAAAACCGACTAACAAAGACAATCATTTTTCTAAAACACCTCTGCCGCTTGACATCGCTACAATATCAACGGTCCCTCTAAATCAAAAGTCTCTTTTGCTCCAAAATGTTCTACCTTGCTACGATAATTCTTCCCCAAATAGTAAAAACGCAGGCTATCTGTCTCTTCATCAATGATTTGGCACAACTTATGTTGCAATTCTTTGCATTTTGCAGGTTCCAAAATACATTCAAACACAGAATTTTGTACCCGCTGCCCATAATTCACACATTCTTTTGCCACTTTGCGCAACCGCCGGCGCCCTTCAGCAGTTTGTGTATTGACGTCATAGGTAATTAATACCAGCATTCTTCTCTCCCTCTATTTCCACAAAAATGTCGGATATGCATCCAAGTCCCCACGAATTGTCCTTGCCAAAAGTTGCGCCTGGACAATCGGCACCAAACCCCAACAGATTTTTTCCTCCAAAAACGGATGCTTTAACGGCTCTTGCTTTTTGCTTTGCCATGCTGAAAGAATCGTCCGCCGCGTTTCCTCATCCATTCGCACCGCACCATTTTCCGCTGCCGCGAACCCACTTTCCTTCACCATATTTTTATTAATACAACTCAACACAAAGCGGTCTGCATAAACGTTGCGCAGTTCTTCCATCAAATCAAGTGCTAAAGATATCCGTCCAGGTCTTGCAGAATGCATAAATCCAACATAAGGGTCTAGTCCTACTGTTTCCAATGCACTTGCCACATCATGTGCCAAAAGCGTATATACAAAAGACAACAAGGCATTGCAATTGTCTCGCGGCGGACGTTTATTCCTTCCATGAAACGCAAAGGCATGTTTCTGCTGCAAAATCATATGGTCAAACACACCAAAATACACAGCGGCCGCTTCTCCTTCTATGCCGCGCAATTGTCCCAAATCCTGCGCGCCTTCCACCATCTGCAATGCCGCTGAAATTTTCTGTGACGCGCTTTTCAGCGCCGCTTCCTCTACACGCATCCCATGGTCACGGCAAGTTCTCTCCAGTACCCATTTGGCATTATATAGTTTTCCAATGATGAAACTTTTTGCATAGAACAACCTCTGCGGCTCCTGGTCGGCAATGCGGTATTGCTGCTGACGCAACAACACATTTCCATGTTCTTCTCCCACGACACGTGCCAAAAATCTACCGCTACGCGAAAGAAAACTAATGGAAATCCCTCGCTTTGCACACGCTCCCATCAGTCCGGGACTTGCTCCTGCATGACCAAAAGTGACAATACCACCGATATTGTGCAGCGGCAGGCGCGCCACCTCTTGCCGTTCTTTGGAGACAACAATATTTTCTCCATCCAGAGATAAGTATTGCTCCGGCGCTGTGATATATAATGTATTTTGCAGTATTTTCATGTCTCCCCCTCAGTCAAATGTCTGTTGATATACTCCTTTGCGGACCGATTTAGGCATAATTTCGGCAGGCACAAATCCGCCAGTGAACAAGCTTTACAGTGTTTTCCGGCTTTGCTTTTAGGCGTATATCCACGCGCATAATACTGGTGCATTTCTTCTGCCATTTTCTGTACCGCCTCCCGCAACTCCGATGCGAAATTCACTTTCGTCCGCCGACGCGGTTCCCCATAGTATAAATAGCCAAACGAGATTTTACACAGCAGCATTTCCTCCAAACACATCGCCTGACAACAAATCTGCAATTCATCCGCCTGATGTTCCTTTGGTTTTCCTTTTTTATATTCCACCGGAACCGGCTGATATAACCCGTCCCATCCTGTTAGGGTTACCCCATTGGGGGTTTGATGGAATTCCACAACGTCACAGATTCCATTCACCCCCAAACTTCTGGAAAACACCGGAAGCGCCCTGGTAATCAGCATGTCTCCTCGTTTTTCTGTCAACTCTCCATCGTGCGCCCGCTCATGCATGATGTTTCCTTCCACAGTGCGCAGGTTTTCTGCCCACTGCTGTTCAATATGAATCAATGCCCATTGCCGCCGGCAAAATGCAAAATGCTGTATCCCTGCCAAATTCAGAAAATCCTCTTCTCTGTATTCCATTATAATTCTTCCATCTCTAGCCCATCCAAATGTTCCACACGGATTTCATAGTCCTCTATGCTGCGTCCTGATTTCGCATCCTCTTTCAGTGCAACCTTCAAACACCCATGCACTTTGGCAGAAGAATATTGTCCTGATTTACAATTATGTTTCCACCAACAAACTTTTTGTATCTCTATACTGCCGTCCGGACGCGCGGAGGAACAATCGTTTTCAAACAACGTGCATATCGCTTGTTTCACTTTTTCGCTGTCTTCTTCTGAAAAGCCTGTTTTCTCTGCTAATGGCGGATTAATGCTGCCATAAAAAACGTAAACACCAAAATCTACGCGGTGTTTCATTCCCATGGTGTCAGAGGATTTTTTGTCTCCGGTGATGCTGTTCACGCTTTTGGTAATTTGCATACTGGACATTTCAATGGGCTGCACACTAACCGCTGTCTGCAAAGATACCGGCCCGCGCACCCCCACAGAGAGAGGGTCGCCTTTAAAAGCAAATACCTGTCCGAACGAACGCACATCTATCCACTGTTCACACGCAATTTTTGCAAACAAATCTGCATCCTTATCCTTTTTCGCCTCTTTTAACGCGTCACAGCTATCCGCTCTGTCTTTCAAGCTTTTGCATCCATCGTCTTTGCGTTCGTCCGACTGTACAAAAATCCGCTCACCCATATCCTGCAAACGGTTGCGTACTTTCCGCTTGATACAAACATCGGATACTTCCCCATAACCATCATAATCCACCCGCGGCTGATTACCGTTGAGCGGGTCGCCGTTTGGATTCGCCATTCTCACTGTAAATACCACGCCAAAGTCAATTTTGTTTTGTAATGCTCCCATGATTTTGTACCCCTTTCTTTATACCTCATTTTGTTTTTGCTCTGAATTTGCTTCTTTTTCTGCTTGCCGCTGCCGTTTCTGCTCCCGAAATTCTTCCATTTGACAGGAATATCCCAGCAAAAATGTTTCGTCCAGCGGATCATCCGACTGAAATTCTTCCAACA
>CATIYX010000335.1 GCA_949739095.1 uncultured Clostridia bacterium
CCGGCTGGAATGCAACGACTTCTGTGTTCACTGCACAGCTGAGCGGAACCGCAACAAATGTAGCGGTAACAATTGGCGGCAAAGCGGCAACGGTAGAAACAGCAAATGCGGACGGCAAAACGACTGTTACGGCATATCCTAGCGAGAAACTCGCATTGAATACGTTCTACCAAGTGAATGTTACGGCGGACGGCAAGAATGTCTATACCAAAGAAATTCAACTGATGGAACTGCTGAACGATAATTTTGACGGGTTCACCGAAAGTACAAGCGGAAATTTGAGAAATGTATATCCGGTGAGCGATGGGAATTATTCCATTGTATACGGAACAGAAAACGGTAAACTGAGGATCGTCTATATTCCGGGAGGAGTGGTTGGTACAACGCGCAGCGATTTCAAAACCACGCAGGCGGACTGGCAGGACTATACATTGGAATTGGACTACTCGGCGGATGAACAATATGTCAACGGAGCCAGAACGTATTATCCGGCACAGCATGTGCGTATTGGTATAGAAGTGCCGGCAAATACGGCGTTTGATAAAGCAACGGCAGGCAGCATTAACGCCGGCATTGATAATACGCTGCAAGTGAGCGGTGCATCACTGGCAATTGACGGTGATAATACAGGAGTGAGAACCTTTACCGGCGGAACAAAAGTGGTAGCGGGTGCACAGAATAAAGAATTGACTGCAGCAAGTGCAGTAACAGCGCCAATTAATCTGCAAATTGGTATCAAAGACGGAAATGTGTTGTCGCTGGCAAATGGTAAGGTTCTGGGTAATGCGGCACTTCCGGAAGGGACGACAAGAGGCGGTGGATTTGTGCTGACCAGCCGCGGCGAAGGTGGAACCATGACGCACAGCTTGTATGACAACGTCAAAGTCTATAAGGCAGTGGAAAAAGAACCGGCTAACACCTATGACATTTCTGATTGGAACGCGACCACCTCGGCGGCGTTTGTCACACTGAACGGCGTGGTTTCCGGCACCATCACGGCGGAGACTGCGGACAGAGAACTAAACGTTGAAAAGAAGATAAACGGCAACAAAACAGAACTGACCATTCTGCCGGGCGCGCCTTTTGAAATCGGACAGGAATATTCGCTGAAAATTCTGGAAAACGGCGAAGAAGCAGCGGTACTGCCCTTCAAGCTGCTGCAAATGTTTGCGGACGATTTTGACAGCTATCAGACTGACAAAGAGATTCAGCAGGAATTTGTAGGCAGCACCTCCAGCGCGGTTGCTTACGCGAGAAACGGCAGGATGGGCGTATTCGGCGCTATGGACATGAGCAAAGTCTATCACAAGGATTTCACGGACGCGCAAAGGGATTGGCAGGACTATACAATGGAATTTGATTATATACCGAGCGCTTCTCAGAGGGGGCTGTTTGCCTATATGGAAGCGCATCCGGAAAAGATAGAGGCTTATAAAGATTTCAACGCCACCTCAGTGGGATTAGAGCCATTCCGTACGGCGAGTACGATGTCTGTAACCATCAACGCAAACGGCGTACAGGCGATATGGGGCGGTGTTCTGAATGAAAAGACAGGCGCTTTAACGTATGGCTATACGAATATGGCGAATACAAAAACACAGGCGGAAGCACAGAATGTACAAATCAGCACCAAGGGAGACTACGGCTTTGTACTTGCCGACGCAAAAAACGGCGGCAAACTGATTCATACGCAGCAGCTTCCCAAAGATGCCCTGCGCGGCGGCGGCTTCGTATTCCTGGTACGCAACGATGAATATCTGATAGACAATCTAAAGATATATAAAGCAGTCACACCGCCCGAAAATCGCGACACGATGACGCTGGAAAGCGAAGAAATTACGGCACGGGAAGCTAATTTCACTTTCTCCGATGATGTCAGCGGTATGCAGGGCAGCAAGATTGTATTGAACAAATATGAAGACGGCGAAATAAATCCTGTTAACTTTAGCGTGAAGGCTTCCGGAACACAGCTGCGTGTGGTTCCGCATACCGCCTTTGCAGACGGGTACTATTCCTTGAAGCTGGAAAGCGGCATTACCAGCCTGGATGACAGCAAGGCAACGGAAAGCGAAAGCACCCGTTTCTTCCGTGTCAGCGGCGGCAGCATATTGCCGGTAGCGAACTGGAGTTCTGAACCGGCATATGGCAGCAGCAAGCTGTTTAACGGTACCATCACAATGACGTTTGAACCGAGCGTTGACGTTTCCACCATCACGGCAGACAGCGTTAAGGTATATAAAAACGGCGTGGCGGTCAGCGGCGCGACGGCTTCGGCAACGGAAAATACGGTTACGGTAAATTTGAACGAACCGGTAGAGTTCGACACCAAATATGAAGTCCGGTTTACGAATAAAGCGAAATTTACGGAAAACTACGGGTTCCCCGAACTCATCTTCTTTGTGCCGAACGGATTGGATTTGTCCGATTTTAACGTCACGTTGCGCGACAATGTGATTCATCCGTCCACACCAATCGGCGGCGAGACCATTAGCATCGGCGCAACCATAACGTCAAACGAAAGTACAGAAAGCCGTTCGGCGGTCGTTACCTTCTGTGTGTTTGACGCCGACGGAAGAATGTGTAAAATCGGCGGGGAAGCGATTACTGTTGCGGCGGGTGCAACCAAGGACGTTTACGCGAACATGGTGATTCCGGCAGGCAGCGGCTATACCATTAAATGCTTTGTTTGGGAATCATTTGAAAACCTGGTAGGTATCCATGAGGAGATATGGAGGTAAAGCCTGTGTATAAAAGAATTATAAGTTTATTGCTTTTGGCTGCTCTCCTGACTTTACCGCTGCCGCTCCATGCGGCGGCGGAGTCGGCACAGGTCGATGTGCAGGTGGCTGTACAAGAGAATTCCATTCATCTTTCCGGGAACCTGAATGCAGCGCCGGAGAATGAATTTGTCACAGTGCAGCTGCTGTCGGGTGGCAGCAAGGCGGAGACAGCGACGAGCGCCGAACAGGATATCCTCCATTTCGGCGTGTGCAAGGCGAACGGGAGCGGCGCGTTTTCCTATGAATTCAGTGTTTCGTCTCTCAGCGGCAGTGAATATCTTTATGTAAAATGCGGCAGCAAGGAGTATTTTGCGCCGCTGGTGGAGAAAAAAACAACCGTGCAGCTTTATGTTGCGCCGGACGGCAATGATTCTGCCGCCGGCACACAGGATGCGCCGCTGAAAACCATGGACGGTGCAAGAAAAGCGGCGGCTAAATTAGACAAATCCGCGAACCGGGTGGAAGTCATCTTTGCGGAAGGTGAATATTTTCAGCAAGGCACAGTCCAGTTCACAGGCACTGATTCCGGCGGCAAGGATACACCGGTCACCTATAAAGCGGCGGAAGGCGCAAAAGTGGTGTTTACCGTCTCTAAAAAGCTGGATGCTGCAAATTTGGAAACAGTTACGGACGCGGACACATTGCTGCGGCTGCCGGAATCGGCAAGAGGAAAAGTGTTGCAACTTGACCTCAAACAAAGCGGCATCACGCCGGCGGACGTGGATTTATATTCCAGAACCAATAATTTACTCAACGAAAGAGGATTATTGCTGAACGGCAAACCACAGAGAATCGCACGTTATCCCAATACCGGATTTTTGCGGGTCGGCTCGCTTTTGAAAACAAATGTGGTAGCGGAAGGAAGCAGTACCGAGCCGTGTGTGTTCACATGGGATAATGACAGAATTTCGCGCTGGACGACGGCGGGCAGTTTTTGGATAGAGGGATATTTTGCGGACGAGTACCGCGCGGACACTGCAAAGGATTGCAGCGTGGATGCGGCGAAAAAGCAAATCACCATGAACGGTTCCGACAGAGGAATCGGTTATAAAACACGTTGGCGCGCCATTAACCTTTTGGAGGAACTTGATATTCCGGGCGAATGGTATGTGGATAAAAACACAATGACATTGTACTACTATCCACCGTACTATTTTGACAAGACAAGTGACGAGCTTCGTTTCACCGTGAACAGCAACGGCGCAAGTATTGACATGATGATTGTGCTGAACGGCACAAACAATATTTGCTTTGAGGGACTGGAATTCCGCGACAAATACTATGGCGATGTCATTCGCTCTACCAATAAGGTGGACGGAATTTCTGTTAAAAATTGCAGCTTTGTGAACACAGCGACAGCCATTAATCTGGATGGGAAAAATCTCACCGTGGATGGATGTGATTTCCACAATCTGCAAGGAAACGCGGTGCAGTTGTCAGACCAAGATGCGATTAACACACTCACCCCATCGAACATTGCTGTCACAAACAATTATATCTACAATACCGACCTTGGGTCTGCACCTGTCCTTGTGGGCGGTGTTGGGACGCGGGTGGCAAACAATCTGATTCACCGCACGGACGACGGCGGACTGTTGCTGGGCAGCATAGACCGGCGGTGGAGAATCGCCGAATGCACAGCGGAGAACAACGAAATCTATAACGGTTTGCGTGAAAAAGGCGACATGGGAATGGTCTATATGGGACGTTCCTGGTATTCGCCGGGTGTATCGGTCAGCCGTAACTATATTCATGATTTCGGTATCCATGAGAATTTGAGTTGGTTCGATAATCCCACCTATGGTATTTTTGCAGACGATACACACAGCAACGCAAGTTTTACCAGCAATATCATCAACGCAAACAACAAAGATAAGACCTATGGCATTGTGTTGGGCGGCGGCAGCAATCTTGACGTGGAGGGCAACACCATTATCCATACAACACGCGGCGCCGACCTCAACGACAGAACAAATACAGGGAATATCACAACCTACGGCGCGTATACCGCGATGCTTGCGGCATATAATGACGGACTAAAATACGACCAAACCCCGTGGCTGACAAAATATCCGCAAGTGAATAAAATCATGACGGACATTACAGCGGACGGCAAACACATTCCCAAAAACGAAAAACTGGTCGGCAACCTGTTTTTTGATAATAGCAAAGCATTCAATATTGCAACGAGAAACAAAAACTACGGACAAGAATCGGGAAATGTGACCGCATCGAGTGATTCTGTTTTTGTGAATGCAGCGAAAAATGACTGGCGTGTGACCGCAGCGGCAAAATCGGCACAGGGAATTGGCGCGGGAGTGCTTGATGAAAGCTTCGATATGTCCTCCATCGGACTTATCAGAAAACTTTCCATGACCTATGAACCGGTTCGGCTGCAATATCCTTTGCAGGAAGATTACCCGGATGCGTCCGCACTCACACTTGCGTGGGAGGATGCGGCGCCGGCGGATGAATACTACTATGAAATCGCAACAGATGAAGCGTTTGGGAATGTGGTAAAATCCGGCACGGTATATGAAAATGTCGCTGATGTTTCGGGGCTGACGAAGGACAGCGTATATTATTGGCGCGTGACAGCGCGGAATCTCTCCAAGGACTACGGCAAAAGCTGGCAGAGCGAGACAGGCATGTTCCATACAGCGAAAAATGTTATGAAGGTGCAAAGTTTTCAGGAAAATGCGGCAGGGAAAGCAGAACTGACATATACCATTGACGGAGCCGCAACCGATGTGCAAAACGCGAGTGTTCTCGTTGCCGTGAAGTCGGCGGATAAAGTGATTGACGCGCAGGTGTTCAACGACCCCGTCACAGGCGGCACACAAAATACGTTTACAAAACAGCTTGATATTGCCATAAAACCGGAGTATACCGTGGAATGCTTCGCCTTATCAAGCGTTCAGGAGTTATTTCCGATTGATATGAAGAAACAGCTAATTTTAAAGAGGTGAGGCAAATATGAAAAAAGCAAAATGGCTATCCGCCGTGCTTGCGGTTGCGCTTATGCTCGGTACGTTTTCGGCGATGCCGGCAGCAGCGGCAAATGCAATAGAAATCCATGTCTCTCCGAGCGGAAACGATTCGGCGGACGGGACGCCGGAGCATCCGCTTGCAACCTTTGGGGGCGCCATGCGTATGGTGAACAGCGTGAAGAAAAACGGCACGCCGGTTAACGTACTGTTCCATGCGGGTACTTACCCGCTGCGGGACAATATAACGTTTTCGGCGTCGGATTCGGGTTCCGCGGGCGCACCCATTACCTATAAAAATGCGGGCGATGGAGAGGTAATCTTCTCCGGCGCAAAAACGCTGGACGTTTCAAAGTTTTCCAGCGTTACCGATGAGAAGATTTTGGCAAGACTTCCTGAAGAAGCGGCACCATATGTCGTACAGATGGATTTAAAATCGCAGGGTGTGACATCGGGCGATGTGGATATGTATACCAGAGCCTCCGCGCAGCTCGAACGCCGCTCGCTCAGACTCAACGGGAAACATCAGACGCTGGCGCAGTATCCCAATCAGGATTACCTGATTATGGGCGAGACGGCGGAAATCATCACGGCGGGCAGCGGCTCTGTTGCACCGGTCTTCAAATATGACAACCCGCGCGTCAGCCGGTGGGCGAATGAGAAATCTTTCTGTATTGAAGGGTTCTTTGCAGTGGAATATTGGGGCGATGCGGCGCTGAACTGTGTGGCAAACGCCGCAGACAACACCATCACGGTGGGCGGTGCAACCCGCGGTATCGGTGCACAGTCGCGCTGGAGAGCGATTAATCTTCTGGAGGAAATTGACATTCCGGGAGAATGGTATATTGACCAGGAAAAAATGATTTTGTACTACTATCCGCCATACAAGCTGGATAGAGAAAAAGATACGCTGACGCTTTCCGCCTCTTTGGCGACGATTAACGTCAGCAACGCAAGCCACATTCGGTTTGAAGGACTGACCTTCAGCGACCACTACCGAACAAGGGTGATTGAAGGCGCTAACGCGAAGGTGGACGACATTGCAATTGTCGACTGCGTTTTTGACTCGGTTGGTCAGGCGCTGCGCATGAAGGGAACCAACATTTTGATTGACGGCTGCGAATTTAAAAACGTAGTCAGTGCAGGAAGCGCAATGTATGTTTCCGACCCGGACGGAATGCCAACGCTGACCTCATCAAACAATGTCATCCGGAACAATCACATCTATAATTATCTGTCCACGCACAACCTCATTGACGCAACGGGCGTGGGGACGGTTGTAGAAAACAATTTGGTTCACCGTGTGGACGGTATTCCGCTGAACATGACGTATGCTTACGACCGGGGCGCGGAGTGCATTGCACAGTACAACGAATTTTATAATTGTCTGCGAGAAAAGGGTGACCAGGGTGTTATCTACATGGGGCGTTCCTGGCACAGTCCGGGCAACGTTGTAAAAAATAACTTTGTACACGATTTCGGTGCGGACGAACGTGCACTGCATTTGCAGAACAATAATTTTGGTATCTATCTTGACGATACCTTCAGCGGCGTGCAGGTGATTGGAAATATTGTCGTACCCGGCGAAAATTCCCATTTGGTATCAGGCTATCTGGCGGGCGGCGGCAGCGATAACTACGGCGACGGCAACATTGTTGCCCTGACTGACAAAAGCGGTGCGTATGTCAACAAATCAAGAGCAGCTGCAAACGCATTTAATTATGCGACATACACCTTGTTGCAACAGCAAAGCGACATCAATTATTTCAGTTCACCGTGGAGCACCAAATATCCGTGGGTGGCGCGGAACATCAATGAACTCAAAGCAAACGGCGGCGTACATACTGCTAAATATAATACCTATACAAACAACGTATTCGCAAAGGCGACTTTGGTAAAGAGCACGATTGCTTCGGAGGAAATGCTGGCAAACGGCGGCGTTTTAGAGAACAATCTGGAGTTTGACAATCTGGATATTTTCGTAGACCCTCAGAATCTGGACTACAGAATCAAAAATGAGGTGAAAGAACAATATCATCTGGGCGACAATATTCCGTCCGAGGATTTCGACCTCAAAACAATCGGTCCGCAGAAGGAATTTGACATGAAGGAAGAAGAATTCTTCCAGACCTATCCGCAGAACGGACGGAAAAACATGAACGCAAAGGCGGTTGAACTTTCGTGGGAAGAAGCCTACCCGGCGGACTGGTATGAATATACCGTTGCGACCGACCCGAACCTTGAAAATGTGGTTGCCTCCGGTACCAGCTACGCGACAACGATTGCTCTGCCGGAACTGGAAAAAGGCAAACAATATTATTGGAAGGTGCAGGCAGTTACCGAGTCGCTGTACTGCCGCAAAAAATGGAGCAGCGTGGGCGATGTTTATACCTTTACCACCAGCGCGACCGACTACAGTGACCGCCATTTGATTGACTGGAGCTATTTGGAGCGCGCAATCGAAAGCGGAGACCGCGCGGTTGCCGTGACGGACGGGAACACGGAATATAATCAGGAAGCGGTCGCAAAGCTGAAGGATTGTTTGGGGGAAGCGAAAAACCTGATGGCGCACAAAAAACAGGTATCCTCCTATGCGGAATATATGACGCAGGTCAACACCCTTACCAATCAGGCGCAATATGTGTTGGAAAGCAAAGCGATTAACTATACCAAAGTGGACGTCAACAGCATGTGGCATACGAGCCGTGCATCGCTTGGGATGACTTATCAAAACGATGAGTTGTCAATTAAATATGAAGGCGGGACGGAAGGTGTATTGACAGACAGCGTGCTGCGTACCAACTCGGAAATGCTGTGCTTTGATATGAAGGTTGATTTGGGCGAGAATATAGGTTCCAACTGGGCCGGTATCGGTTTGAGTGCAACGCCGGATTTAGGCAGAATTTACGGCGCTACCTCACCGATGTACCGTGTGGTTATCAAGCACGATGCGATAGAGCTGCAAAGTCAGGGCAAAGCAGCGGAACTGTTTGTTTCGGTACCAAACGATGGTTTTATTGAACAAGGAAAATGGCAAAAAGTACAATTCGGTGCATTCCCGGCGGAAAACGGCGTTTTGATTTCGTTTATTGTGGATGACAAGCCGGTGTTTGAATATTGCGACACAGCAAGTCCGTTGAAATTCCAACCGTATCTGGTGATGACACCGAGTGGCGGCGGTCCTTATTTTAGCTTTAGAACCTCAAGCGAAGTACCTGCCGGAACTTATACACTGCCGGAAATAGAACTGAAAAACGGCATGGAGGGAATTTATACCATCAACGATTCTCAGTATAAGAATGGCGGTTCCTGGAAAACCGGACACGATATTACGGGCTATGACAACATTTCGGCGGCACGTTCCGGTACAGCCGGAAGTTCTTCAGGCTGGAAGCTTGGCGCAGATGTTCCGATTGGCTATTATAAACTCTCCTACTGGCATTCGGTGGTTTCGGACGGCGGCGACAGCAAAGCGGTGCTGACCTGTGAGAACCACGATACCAATTTCAAAACCACCCTTGACTTTACCACCGGAGAGGACGGCTGGCGGGAAATCGGCATATTTAAATGTATCAATCCATCAGCAAAGAGTGAACTGGAAGTGATGTTCACGCCGAGCGGCGAAGGTTTGGTGCCTCTGACGGCAATCAAATCGGAGCAGGTGACAGTGGAGGACAGCTATTTCTCCGCAGTGTTCACACAGAAATCCTCTAACGGTTTGCTGTTAAAGGTTGGAAACACAAAGGCGTTTAAAAACATAGTGCCAATGGCGGAAATGGACGTCGCACCACTTGTAATAGATGGCAGGACGCTTGTACCCATCCGGTTCGCGGCGGAAGCGTTCGGCGCGAAAGTGGACTGGGAGGAAGAAAGTCAGACGGTAACAATCCGGTCCGGCGATAAGACAATCAAGTTTGTTATCGGTTCCGCCGAATATCAAAACGGGGCGGAGACGATGGCGCTTGACGTACCCCCGGCAATCATTGATGACAGAACCATGATTCCGCTTCGTGCGGTGGCAGAAAGCCTTGGCAAAAAGGTATATTGGAATGGAGAACATGAGTTGATACTGGTTGCGGATGAAATGATTATAACAGATCAGGATACCAATGAGCTAACCGCGGCAAACAACGCATTTGGAGGTGCAGAGAATGAAAACTAAACTTGCAGGACTGCTTGCAGTATTCATGGTGATGGCAATGGCGCTCAGCGTCAATGCAGCCGAACTGGCAGATATGTATGACGGGACAGTTCGGCTGGAGGGGACGGCGCAGCCGAACCAAAAGCTGAACATTCTCGTTCTTGCGCCGGGCGCTTCGGCGCAGGAGGCAATGGCGGATTTATCGCTTGTCAGCTACCAGAACAGTATCGCTACGGATAAAAACGGTGATTATTCCGTAGAACTGCTGATGCCAACAGAGGAAACCGCACCGTCCGGATACTACACGGTGCTGACCGGCGGCAAGGCAGGAGAAGCGCCGAAAGAAGAAAAGGTGCTGTATTCTCCATTTGAAAAGATTAAGAAACTACTGGGTACTACGAAAACTATGGACAGTGGCACGCTGGGCACTTTCTTAACAGAGAACACGGAAAACCTGTACATGGGCGAGGAAATCTTCCAGCCGACATATATGCCGATGATTGCGGAAAAGCTGGCGGCGGAACTGCAGGAGAACCCATTATCCTTTACAGATGAGGAAACCGCCAAAGAATCGTGGGAACGTTTTCACCAATTTGTAAGTTCCTATGCACTGCTGGCAAGCTATAACGCCGGAAATACGGCTGCCGTATTTGATGAAAACGGCGACTTCCGTTTCAAGGAAGTATTGGGGCTGGAAGAATTAGATAAAGACGGATTGACGATTTATAACCTATATCAGAACAAAATGACGGCGGCAGGACAGAGCGCTGTCCGGCAGGGAATGCTGGGCAAAGCGGCAAATTCCCCCGAGGACTTGCTGAAAAATTTTGCGCGGCAAACCATTTTGAACGTTCTGACAAACAGCAATGAAAGCGGAAGCGGTTATGTCGGCGCGTGCCTGACGGCTGCCAACTGTGACTATGCCGGAATATCCGTGCCGAAATACAGTGCGTTAACAAACAAACTATATGCAAATGCGGCAATTGCCCAAGCCAAAAATACCATCACGAACGACAATTTGGAAAGCGTTATTGAAGAATGCGCGGACGCAAAAGAACCGACCTTCACGCCGGGAGGCACTCTGGGCGGCGGTTCCGGAAGCAGCGCGGGAAGAGGAAAACAGTCAACATTTGCCACAGGGCAGGTTCTTGACCCGACAACGCGGGAAAACATACTTCCCTATTCCGATATCAGCGACTACGGCTGGGCGCAGGATGCGATTGTCAGCCTGAGCAGCAAAGGAATTATGAACGGTGTGGGCGGCGGAAATTTTGACCCGTCCGGTTATGTGAAACGGGAACAATTGGCAAAAATGGCAGCGTTGGCATTTCACCTCGAAGAAGCAGAGAGTAGCGAGGGATTCTCCGATGTAGAAGCGGGAAGCTGGTATGCGCCATATGTATATGCAGCGCGTGAACACGGTGCGGTGAAAGGATTCAGCGAGACGATGTTTGGCACAGGTCAAAATGTATCTCGCGAGGACTTCTGTACAGTGCTATACAGACTTATGGGCGCAGATGGAGAAGATAACCCGGCGGTGTTTGCCGACAGCGGTGACATCAGTGAATATGCGGTGGAAGCAGTGGCATTTCTGTACAGTAAAGGGGTTATCAGCGGTTATGAGGACGGCAGTTTCCGTCCGCAGGCGCCGGTGACACGTGCAGAGGCTGCAAAAATACTGTCAGGTATTTTGAAATAAAGGCGGGAGGTAGCCAGAATGAAAAAAAGAATTATCATTGCATTGATGTTATGTTCTCTTTTGGCAGGGCTGATACCTGTTGTTCAGGCGGCGGAACAGCCGGAGCGTTACTCGGCATTTGAGGTTGTTTCCGGTATCGGGCTGATGGAGAGCACAGAGGAAGAAGAGACGGTCACGCGTGCGCGATTTGCTGCCGTTTTATATGACATTGTTTGCTATGGGCAGACAACCCAAGAAGTGAAAAGTATTTTTGGAGACCGCTATCAAGATGCGGAATTTGTGGGTGAAATGGAAGAAAACGCCACGTATGAAGATATACCTGCAAGCTATGAATACTATGAAAAAGTAAACTTTATAAGCTCTATCGGCTTGATGAAAGGCGTTGGCGGAAACCGCTTTGAGCCGGAGGAAACAATACAGATTGAACATATTTATAAAGTGCTTGTCCGTCTTTTGGGCTATGAACAAAAAGCGCTGCAAAACGGCAATGGCATTACGGGATATCTTGCCGTGGCAAATGAACTGAAACTCATGCGGGGCGTTCCAAGCAATGCAGTGATGGACGGCAAAACATTTGCCCAAATTATATATAATGCGCTGGACGTTCCGATTGCGCGGCAAACCACCATTGGCACGCAAATGACAGAATATACAACAGTGAAAAACGAAACGTTGCTAACCGAAGTGATGGGTCTGGACAAAGTCACCGGCATTATCACGGAAAACGGCAGAACCAATTTTATGGCAGAAAGCAGGATTGGAAAAAATTCGATTAAAATCGGCGAACAAATTTACAACCTGCCTTCCGCTTGTGATTATATCAGCGAATATATCGGAAGATATGTTGACCTCTATTACGTGAAAGAAGGAAAAGAGAACGAATTTGATGTTCTTTGGGCGGGTATTGCGAAAAAAGACGATACAGAGATTTTTGACATAAGAGATTTTATCAGCTTAGACAGCGGCGTAATTCGCTATGAAAAAGATGGCAGAATCCAGACGAAACGAATTGCAAACGGCGCGTATATCATCTATAACGGCTTAGCGGTCACAGCGCTCACACAGGAACTGTTCCAGCATGACAGCGGAGACGTTATCATGGTTTCGCTGGACGGCACAGACACAAATTTGGTGATTATCAATGGCTACAGAGGCGGCGTGGTAGATGGCGTTGAAACTACGGAAGGCGCGATTTACGATTCGGTCGGCAAAGGAAGCGCTGACAAATATAATATTAAAACGCCGTTGGAAGAGATTGGAAAAAAGGTGAGAATTTACGACACAAATGGTAAATCGATTGCTCTTTCAGGTGTTTCGGCAGGAATGCTGATGGATATTTCAGAAAACGGAGATGTGAAAAAGATTATCGCCTATACCGGTCGGGATGAGAATATCACCGTAGCTTCGCTTGCAGAGGACGGAGACCAGACGCAGATTATCACCGGTGACGGCACGACCTATAACGTAGCGAAGAGTTTCGAAAATTCCAGTAATTTTAACGTTTCTTTGGGCAAGACCTACAGCGCAAAAATCAACCGACATGGCGAAATTGCGTTCCTCGGTCAGCCGAATGCCGGAAGCTGGAGCGTTGGATATTTGAAGGAAACCAGAAAAGCCAGCGGTGTGGGCGTTGAAGTAGGTATGAGAATGTTCCAGATGAACGGTAAGTTCGAGACATTTGCCTGTGCCGACAGCGGGGTAACCGTTTATAACACAGACGGTACTGAAAAGAAAATCAAAAGCGGCAGTGAACTGTATAGCACAATTTCGGGCTACAGCGGACTTTGCAGATACCGGACAAACGATGAAGGCAAAGTTACGGCACTTGAACTGCCGCTGCAACTGGGCGACCCAAGCACACAGAATGACCGGCTGCGCGTGCTCTATGACACCAAGGTGGGAGGCACAGTCAGATCACCGGGAGGAGACGCCGGATTTGATGGAAAGGCGTTTTGGAGATCGGGTTATTCCAGAATCATTTATGCGCCGGACGAAGCGGAAAATGAAGATGACTTTGCAGTGCTGGACCGGAGACCGGAAACATCCAGCGAAGGTGGGAAACCGTTTATTGCATATTCGCTCAATCCAAACACCCTTTTGTGCGATTATTATGTGTTCCCGGGGACAAATACCTTAGAGGGCGCTATTACAACTAGCGGTCCGATGATTGTCACTAATGTGACTACTACATCAGACGCGAATGGAGACCGCGTGCAAAAGGTGAAGGGAATGCGTTGGAACAAAGGGGAAGAGACGATTTATTTTTCAAATGACCCCGATATTTTTGATAAACTGAACAATCCGGTAGGAAGTGCGGCGCAGACGAGTCCCAAAGTGGGCGACATTATTATGACCGAGCTGAACAACAACAATATTGTGCAGCGTGCTAATATTCTGTATAAAGCGGACGCGGTGAACCCGCTGTCGACCAAAAACCAAAAAGGATGGCTCTATGGCTCTACAGGAATACTGGAACGTACGGAGGCAGGTGTGCCGGTTGCGGACGGGTCAGTGCAAAATCCCTATACCATTGCGGAAAATACGGGAGATTTGCAGCAAGGCGCGGATAACTCGTATCATGCCCCAGACAGAAGAAGATTTGTCTATGGATGGATTTATGACTATGCCGACGGCATACTCACTATCACAACGCAAAACCTTGCTGAAGAGGAATATGATCCGAACAGCAGTATTTATATTACAGAGGGTCAAGTATTCAAAGATCGTATGATGTACGCACATTATGAAGACGGAAAGGTTGAAACCAAAAAGAATGCGTCCCTTACGGACATCAAGACATATAAGAATTTCGGAACGGATTGCAGTAGACTCTTTACAGCGACCTATTACGGAGAAAATACCTGGGGCGTTATTTTGGACGGCTATTTTGAATAATATTTGACCTGCATGGAGCAGATGAAATGTATCAAAGGGGCGGGGTCTACCCTGCCCCTTCTTTTCTGCCCGGCAGGGCGGTGCACGGAGGTTCGGCAGGTATCAGACGGACAAATGTGCATGGGAGATGAAAAGAGGGAAAAGTTTGTGGTTTGGCACAGAGAAAGGAATGGTGGTTGCAGTGGATAGGTTAAAGGATTTATCACTGCGGGAAAAAATCGGGCAGACCTATATTTTGGAGGAATCCATTTATTCCGACTTGCAGGATAAAGAAGCATTTTTTGAGAAATATCAGCCCGGCGGTATCTGGTTTGGTTCCGGTGAACCGACCACATGTGCAGGGATGCGGGCATATGCGGACAGTATCAATGCCCGACTGAAAGTACCGGCGCTGTTTTGCGGCGATGCGGAAACGGGATTGGGGCGGTCAAAGATTGCAGAGCCGTCCTATCTGCCGTGTGCGGCAGCGCTGGGAAACACAGCATCTGAAGAGCTTTCCTATGAATTCGGTGCAATCAATGCGAACGAAGCAAGCGCGGCAGGATACAACTGGATTTGGGGACCGGTGGTGGATTTGCCGTGCGACAGCGTCTCCAAGCTGCGGGAACTTTCGGACTATCCGGAAATGATTAGCAAAATGGCGGTTGCCCAGCATCAAGGTATGTTATCAGAGCATGTGGCGGCATGTGCAAAACATTTCCCGGGAACGGACGGCATTGAGTACCGAAACAGCCATTTTTGTCAGTCCTCGGTTTCTACGTCTCTTGCAGAGTGGAAGGAAAAACAGGGCAAGATATTTCAGGATATGATACAGGCGGGCGTACCTTCTATTATGACGTCGCACAGGGGATTTCCGGCAGTGGACGACAGACGTGTGGGGCACGGATATATGCCGACAACGCTGTCCTATGCGGTCATTACAGAGCTGCTGAAAGGGGAAATGGGCTTTGGCGGCGTTGTCGTGACGGACGACTTGTTCATGCGCGGTATCAAGAATGTATACGACAGGGAGAAGTTGTATATTGAGGTGGTCAACGCAGGAAATGACATGATATTGGGAACACGTTCTACGGATTATATCGACATTATTGAAGCTGCGGTGCGGCGCGGGGAGATTATGGAAAGCCGCATTGATGATGCGTGCAGCAGAGTGCTTGCCATGAAAGAGCGGCTGGGGTTGTTCCAAACGCAAAATAAAACGTGGGAGGAAGAGCAGTTTGCCGGACGTTCGCATCGGTTTAGAGAAAAAGTTGCCGAACAGTCTTTGCACCTTGTCTGTGACGAAACCAAAAAGCTTCCGTTTGACCCCCAAAAGATAAAAAAAGCGGCAATAGTGTGCTTTTCGACCGGAGAAGCTTTCTACGGCGCGCTTTCCCACATGAAAGACGCGCTGGGCAAATATGATATTGAGACGCATATCCAGCATAACTTCCCCACCGGGAATATCGTAAACTTCGGCGTACCCATTGATTTTGGCGAGGGGAAAAGCGAGACACAGGGAAAGGCATATTCCTGCAAAGAATTGGACGAACAATTCGATTTGATTATTTATGCGCTCTTTTCCGGCGGCGGACGCCCCAGCTTCTACGGCGGAGAGGAAAGCGGATTTTTCGATGTGATGACTTATGGTAAGGAAAAAAGCGTGGTGGTGTCCTTTGGAACGCCGCAGGTATATTTCGACTGGTTTTCCGATTCCGACATTTTTTTCAATGCATATGACTATCTGCCGGAAATGCAGGAAAATTTTGTGAAAGCGTTATTCGGAGAGACAAAACCGATGGCAGAATCGCAGTTCAGACTGGTACCGCTGGAATTTACGGTGGGAACGAAGTAACTTTATAGCAAGGAGAAGAACGTTATGAGGGAAGAAATGAGTCATCGAGAATTTTTTAAATTGGTTAATATCTACAGCGCGGGTCTGGAAAAAGTGCGCGAAAGTGTGGAACAGGAGGATTATGACGAAGCATTTTTCCGTTACAGAGCATATTTGGAGAAGCGTTTTACTTCTTTCAAAAAAGCGCCCTCGCATCATGGCACCTCAGACGCAGAGGAGGTGAAGCGTCTGGCGGATTTCATGCTGGACGACAAGCTTTCGTTGCTGGGATATGAACCGGTGCAGCTGCCGACTCCTATAGATTGGCTATACTATCCGTTTGACGACAACCAGTGGCAGAGTCATTTGTGTTATTTGGAATGGACACGAAACTTGGTGGACACCTGGCAAAACACAGGCGACGGCCGTTATTTAAATAAGTGGTGTCAGTTCGTGGAGGACTTTTTGGACCATCACCCGTGGGGAGCAAAAGGGCTGGAATATCACACGTCGCGTCCCATGTATCTTGCGGAATATAAATATAAATGCGGCGGCGAAGGACAAATGCCGGGATATCTTGTCGGGTCATGGATTGGTCTGGCAGCGTCCATTCGCACCTCGGTGCTGCTTGCGGCGCTGCAAGACATCATTGGAGAAAAGGAACTGTCTGACAGACTGCTGAAAAAGATTATCGTTTCGCTTGCAACCGACCATGTGGATGTGATGATCAACAATGCGCGGCGGTATACGCCAAACCAGCTCTTTGACGGCGCGACCGCGTTGCTGCGTTTTTCTATCTGTTTCTGTGAGCTGCGGGCGGCACCTGCCGCTTACCTCGTGGGGATGGATCGCATGGAAGAAGCGTTTCGCAGAAACATTCTGCCGGACGGTACGGACATTGAACAATCCTTCAACTATAACAGTTATATGCCATTTTGGTTTAATGAGGTCTATTCTTTGTACGGCGAGCAGACAACGGTGCGCATAGAAAAGCTGAAGGAGCGCGTGATAAAACGCTGCGCCTTTTTGACGGCTATGATGGAGTTTGACAATACATGGCCGGCGGTGGCGAAAACACACAGTGAGGATGTCACCGGATTGATTGCGGATTATGAAGCGTTGTACGATATCAAACTGCAGGGAAGGTTTTGCGAGACGATGTTCTTTCCGTATGGCGGCTACTATGTCTTTAAAAATGAGACGGACAAAAGATATTTGCTGTTTAAGACCAGCCGCAAGGCGATTGGTCATGCACATGAGGACTGCAATTCCATCATGCTGAGTGCGTTTGGAGAGAAAATATTGGTTGACGCCGGAAACTATAACTATTCAAACGATGCACAAAGCCTTGTAATCAACCGGTACCATATATCTACGGCGGCGCACAACAGCTTGTCAGTGGACGGCTATTCGCAAAACCGCATTCCGTTTGCCGTGAACGATCCGCAGGTTTTGGAGGAAATCGGGAAAACGCCCATGGAGGGCTGCGGCAAAAACGAGGGCGTGGAATATGCGAAAGGCGAATATTGCGATGATTACGGCGATGCACTTTTGGGTGTGCTGAAAGGAATGCCGGTGGAGCGCTTCGAGGAAAATCATATTCATGTGCACCACGAAAGAGAAGTGATTCACCTGAAAGAGCCGGGCGTGTTTGTGGTGGTGGATACCGTTAAAGACAGAGAGGATAAACCGCACACCTATACGCTTTCCTGGAATTTGAACTATACCTATCAGCCTGAGAGCGTTTCGTTCGGCGAAAACAGCATTTCCGTTTCCCGGAGTGGACTGCCGGGGCTTTTGATACAAACCATTGCGGAAAAGCCGATAGAATATCACATGACCTACGGACAAGACGAGCCGTATTCCGGTTGGATGGCAACGGGCTACGGAAAATTGGCAAAATGCGTCCACATAGAACAAAGCCTGAAAGGTTCGGGGGAAGAACAGCTTTATACGCTCGTGTATCCCTATCAAGAAAATAAACTGTGCTCCGCCGAAAAAAGCGCGGAGGGCATAAACATTCTCACCACAGACGGTACGCGTTATATGGTAAGCAAAACGGAAAGCGGCTGGCAGGTGGAGAAGGAAACGGAACAATAAACTGTCATGAGGAGGAAAAGGGTTTGGAGGAAGTATTACAAACAGTCATGCAAAAAATAAAAAACAATATGGCTGAGATTGGAACGGATTTGCGGGAGTTTCCGGGGACGCATGACGGAATGTATTTCAGAAATCGGGAACGTTGTATTGAGATTGAACATATTTTTAACTGGACGCAGAGTTTTTTTACAGGGATGGCGTACTGGAGCTATTTATATGATAAGGACAGCAGGACAATAGATTGGATGAAACAATTTTTGGATAGATATGAGGCAAAGGTGCTGAAAACTCCAATGGAAACCATGCATGATACCGGTTTTTTATACAGCCTGTATGCAGTTGCATTGTATCAGCTGACGGGAGAAGAACGTGTGAAAAAAATCGGGCTTTCGGCGGCGGATGCGCTGGCGAACCGCTTTGTATCAAAGGGCGGATATATCCGCGCATGGGGACGCATGGACGATACCATTCCGGCTTATGTATCTCCCGAACTTGCCAAAGACCACTTTTTCACGGAGAGCCGGGGGCTTGCGATTGTGGACTGCATGATGAATCTGCCGCTGTTGTTTTGGGCGGCGGAAGCAGGAGGAGACGCACGTTATGCGGAGATAGCAAAGGCACATGCGGATATGACGCTGCAATATTTTGTCAGAGAAGATGATTCGGTTTGCCACGCATACCGTTTTGACGAGGACGGAACGCCGCTGGGTGAGGAGAACTACTGCGGCTTTTCCAAGGGATCGCGCTGGGCGCGCGGCACGGCGTGGGCGATATATGGCTATGCCATTTGCTACAGCTATACGAAAGAGAAACGCTATCTGGACGCCAGCGAACGGCTTGCCACGTTTTTTTGCAAACATTTGCAGGGTGACGGCGCTGTCCTGTGGGATTTTTCACTGCCGCCGGAAACGCCGGCGATTCCCAGCGGCAAGCATCAGGAGTGGATGACGTGGGATATCACGGATAAGAAAAATGAGAGCCATGTTGTGGATACGTCTGCCTCTGCTGTTGTACTGTGCGGCATACAGGAAATTCTGCGCCACAGGGAAAACGCGTTTTTGGAAAAAAGCGCAAAGCAGATTTTGACGGGACTGACAGAAAACTACCTGTGTCTTGACAAGGACGTGAACGGTATTTTGAAATGCCAAAACGGCAACGAAACCATGACGCCCTACGGAGATTATTTTATAGTGGAAGCCATGATGAATGCCTTCGGGGACTATGGACGTATCTGGTAGGAAGCGATAAAGTCTTGTTGGATGATAAGGGCGGCAATAAATCCGCATAGAAATAGGCGTTTCAAGCAAAGGTGCCTGAAACGCCTATTTCTATCTATAAGGAATTTTATGCATTCACCGGTGATGCCGTCCATACCGTCTTGACAGAAAATCGCCCTTATGTTACACTATGAAGAGAAGTCTGTTTATCCTATGTTGGGATAGATAGGAAAAAGTACATAGTAAAGGGGAAGAAACATGGAAACGAAACAAAAAGGAGAACTTTTCTCTATTTTGGCGGGTGTAGCATTTGTGCTCATATCGTTGTGGCAGGTCGTTAGTCTTGTTCGGCATTTTTCTGTTGTTGGTTTGCTGTATCTTGCAGTAGACATTTTTACGGCAGTGGTTTTGCTTATCAGAAAACGCGATGTGCTGCTTTTGGTTGCGGCATCTGCCCTGACGCTGCTGAAACTGTATGCGCTGGCGCGTGTGGGTGGACGTTTCGGCTTGGTTTTTGTACGCTTTTTGGAACTGTTGCCCGTTTTGGCATTGCTTGCGCTTACCATTTTGATGACAACAAACGCAGCGGTGCAGTATCGGGAAAAGGTAAAAACAGTGTGGTTTGTTCCCATCATTCTGTCTGTGATATTCTTTTTTGCAAATCTCATTGGTCACGGAAGCTTTTTCCTGACATTGTTTAGTGCAGCGGGCTATGCGCTGGCGGCAATTTGGATTGCTTGTCCGGAAGGATTCTCGAAAGAAGTTACCGCTGGTTCTATGTCGCAGGCGACAGTGACAGTGGAAAGTGTAAACGGTGAATTTGTCGGCGGGACGATTCCGGGAGTACAACAATCTGCTGTCGGCGGAGACAGTGACGAAGGCTATATAGATATGGCAGCATGTATCCTGCTGTTACTGCTCACGTGCGGTATCTATTGGTATATCTGGATTTACCGTACCACCAAATATTTAAACCGTACACCGGGCGAAGAATCACGCGATCCGGTAGCGCAATTACTACTATGCATGTTTATTCCGTTCTATCAGATTTATTGGACATATAAGAGTGCACAACGTGTAGATAAGCTGGCAAAAGTAAGCGGAACCACTTCCGATATTACAAATCTTTGTTTGATTCTGGCAATTCTTGTTCCGATTGTCGCGCCTATGATTATGCAAGACAAAATCAATGGCATTGCAAAATCCCAAAATGGCGCAAAGCAGAGCGGTGCTACAGCAGGCAGCAACGTGGTGGTAGAACCATATGCACCGGCGCAGGCGGAACTTGGCGTTGCAGCGGAACTGAAAACCTATAAAGAATTGCTGGACAGCGGCGCGATTACACAAGAAGAATTCGATAAAAAGAAAAAGCAATTGTTGGATGAATAAATACCATGTCAGGGGCGGGAAAATTTCCGTCCCTGTTTTTTAAGATAACCCGCCAAACCCAACACACGTCGCGGCGTGTGTTGGAGAAAATCGTGTTTCTTCAAAATGACAGTGCGTAAAATCAAATATAAACAGGAGCGAAAATATATGGAAATTGTCATACAACTCATTGGGATAGCGGCAATGCTGGGGTCAGTGCTGTCTTTTCAGTGTAATAAACATAAATCCATCATGATTATGCAAATCATTGCCACGGCGCTGTTTGGTATTCAGTACTACTTTTTGGGGGCATTTACCGGTATGGCGCTTGATGCGGTCGGCATTGTTAGAGATGTTGTGTTTTACCATAAGGATAAAAAATGGGCGCAGTCAGTTTGGTGGACGGTACTATTCGCGGTAGCTATGGCAGTGGTCGGCATTATCACATATCAAAATTATATATCGTTGCTTATGATTGTGGCAATGGTGCTGAACACGGTTTCCTTTTCGTTCACAAAACCAAAGCTTGTGCGGAGCACGATTTTAATTTCTTCACCGTTTTTGTTGGTGTATAACATTTTAACAGGTTCCTGGGGCGGTGTCATCAACGAAGCCTTTAGTGAAGTGTCCTCGCTTGTGGGGCTGCTGCGGTATGATGTTAAAAAAAACAAAAAAGAATCAGAATAAAAAGAAATGTGGAAGAGGTGAATATACATGCGTAAAACGGAGCGGTTGCAGCGGTATATGATTTTTATGGTGGGACTGTTTATTGCGTCTTTTGGCGTGGCGATGATTACAAAGGCGGATTTGGGAACCTCGCCCATTTCATCCATTCCCTATGTGCTCAGTCTGCACTATCCCATGACACTGGGACAGTTTACCATTCTGTTTAGCATATTTTTGATTCTGCTGCAGCTTATCATTTTGAAAAAAATTTTCAAATGGGAGCATGTTTTGCAGATACCGGTATCCATCCTGTTTGGTTATTTTATTGACTGGAGTATGCTGTTGTTGTGGTTTGTTCATCCAGCGGCATACATAGCAAAGGTGATTTATTTGCTGCTCGGTTGTGTGGTGCTTGGGATAGGCGTATATCTGGAGGTGCTGGCGGATGTGGTTATGCTGCCGGGCGAATCCTTTGTAAACGCGGTTGTGTTCACATGGAAAACGGAATTCGGCGTTACAAAAGTGGCGTTTGACGTATCCATGACAGTGGTTGCCGCGGCACTATCCTTCCTGCTGATGGGACGGCTTGCGGGCGTGCGGGAAGGGACGGTGGTTGCCGCGGTCTTGGTTGGCTTTATTGTGCGTTTTTGCAGAAAACAGCTATCCTTTCTGCCGGCGAAATTATTTGCTTCGGCAAAGGCGGACGGTGCGGAAACAAAGATGTCCTAAAAATCTACCCATTTCGGGGCAAAGAAATAACATAAAAGGCGGAGAACATATGATATGTTCTCCGCCTTTTGTGAAATAGAATTCTTTTGAAGGTTCATGAAAAACTAAAATAGCATCAAATTTTTTTCGATTCCCGATATTGGTTGGGCGTCTGTCCTGTTTCTTTTTTAAAGTTCCGAATGAATACGGTGCTGTTGGAATATCCCAATTGTTCGCTGATTTCACTCAGCGTATGATTGGTGGTTTCCAGCAGCGTTTTTGCTTTTTCTGTTTTAATGTTCCGAATATAATCCGTGAAATTCACGCCCAGCTTTTCCTTAAAGAATGCCGAAAGGTAAGTGTGATTGGTGTGAAAGGCATAGGCTAAGCTGTTGAGATTGAAGTTTACATCAAAGCAGTATTTATCAATATATGCCAGCAGTTGATTTTTGAAATCGTTGGATTTGGCGCTGGTATTCTTACGGGATTCATCACAAAGACGAAGAAAAAGCTGTTTCAAAATATCAAAGAGCTGTTTACCGGAAAGATTTGCTGCCGCGTTATAGGATTCATAGCTTTCCTTTACCAGAGATTCGTCCTCTATGGCGAGTTCATACATGATTTTTAGCGCAGTGCTGAGCAAATCAAAATACAAACACTTGATTTCCAGAAGAGACAGACTACTTTCGTCAAAGTTTTTTTGAAAGAGCGTGTCCAGAAGAGAACTGACGAGTTGCGTATTGGAATTGGTAACCGCATTGATAAGCTGGAGTTCCAGTTCTGTAGGATAGTAGAAAATATTTTTGCCTGCCGCCATACTTCGATAGTCAATCATACCGCTGATACCTTTGAGATTCTGATATTCCAGAGCGGACAGACAGTGTTGATAAGAGAGAAATGCGTTTCCTAGTCCGTCTTGAATGTCGCCTACTGCGATTTGTATAGGAAGATCGAACTGTTCTTTCATGATGGTGTCCAGCAGCTCCAATGCACTGGAAATGTGTTCCAAATGGGCGCTGCGGCTGTCCGGAAGATTCACGAGGATACCGATTTTGTTGAAGGTGACATCTACACTGTTGGCAGGATAGTTTTGCTGGATTAATTCGTCTGCAATGTTTTGTACGGCATATTTACAGAGTGTGAGTTCCTGTGTATCCTGTGGGTCAATCGCTTGCAATGAAACCACAATCGCCAGAAAACAAGGACCGGGATATACAATATCCAGCGATGCCAATGCGTCCGTGGTGTTCTGCTCTAAACGGTAGCCTTTCAAAATGTTGTTGAGGAGATTGGATTTCAAAATCGGCGTTTCTTGGTCAATAATCTGACGGATACTTTGATTTTCTTCCAGCAGACTTTGCGTAGCCTTTTCCACCATACTGAATCCGTTGCGGAACCCGCCCGGAGAGCCTTTCGAGGATTTCACTGTATCAATGATTTTTTGAATGGGGGAATAGAGACGGCGGGAAAGGATATAGGCAATCAATATGCCGATTAAAAACGCCAGAAACAGCCATGTTAAAGAAGAGGCGCGAAATAGCCGGAAAGGCGCTGTGAATTCTCCGGAATCCGGAATCAAAACATATTCATAGCCGGTGACGGTACTCGGCATATGAAACAGATAAGTGGAGAGGGAGGGGCGGACAAATGTGGCCCTTTCCACAAGATAGCTATACCGAAAAAAGTTTTTGTCATTCGGCAAAATGCGGAACATGGACTGATTCTTGTTGTTGACCGCATAGAACTGCATGTTGTTTTTTTCATAGAGGTCCTGCACCTCTTGCAGCAGAACATCTTGATCAAGCAGAATCATCAGCGTGGCGTCAATGGTATCCAGCGAACCGATGGGTAGGGATTGCAGATAGGTAATAACAGAGCGGTCTTGTCCGTTCACTGTGATGGTTTCTGTGAATCGGAACATATCAAAATTCTGCTCATTTAACATGCTGCGAAAACCATTGATGTCGGTATTCTGATAGTGATATTGTTCGTAGAGTTCTTCCACATCCAGCATAGATGAAGTGGTGAGTGCCTTTTTTTCATCATGGAGATAGAGGCAGATATCAAAAATAATGGTGTTGGAATTTTTGTAGTTGTTTAGCGCGCTAATAACCTCAGATTTGTGGTAGACCTCCATGCCGGAGTCCTTGCCATCATAGCTGAGAAGACGGGCGATATCCTTATCCACACAGATATTTTTACTAACGTTTTTGATGTTCAAAAGCCGCTCATCCAGCACGCCCTGCATCTGTTCCAGCAGCAAGATGTATTGCTCCTGCAGTTGATTTTGAATCAAAGAAGCGTTCAGTTTATAATTCACCAGCCCCGAAACCAGAGGAATAATGAGAATGGTCACATAAGTCATCAAAATCAGGGAAAAGGTTTTATGGTCATAAATCAGTTTAGATAATCGCCGGAAATTCATTACAATCACCCCTATCTTTTAGAAATTATGCCGCCGGCGCATATTTTTGTGCAATTTGGAGCGCCTCATAGATTCCCATTTTTTCAAGAGAATCCAGATAATCCTGAAAATGGTCCAAAGGCTCTACGCCAATGATAAACTTTGCGGTCATTTCCTGACAATATGGACGCACAAGGGAAAGAATCCGGTTGTATCGGTTCAAATCCTCCGGAGAGAAATTACGGCGCGGTTGTTTGAAAAAGATATCGCCCTGCGCCCAGACCACCGCTGCGTTTTGCTGGCAGGGAAGGTTGTTCAGCAGACGATAAGGCTCGGACAAAATGACCTTTGTTCCGCCGCGAATTGTGAGACAATAGGGCGTGATGGCAGTGATGGCATCCAGACCATCCGGATTTTGTAAAATCAAGTCCGTGAAGTGTTTTTGACCGCTTTCATTGACATAAGTAACACCCTCAATTCCCCAGTTCAACAGGTCGGTTGCTTCGTTGCTATAGAGATAGTCCAAAAAAGCAATTGTTTTTTCCGGATATTTATTGGCCGTTGTTATAGCAACGCCCAGTTCATCCACTTTTTCATCGATGTTCAGAGGATTATAAATCACTCCGTCCGCTTTTGGCCATGGCACACCGATATACTCCATGTTTTTACCCTGTTCGGTGAGATAACTGTAGTACAGTGGCATTTGGCTGCCCAGATAACCAACGCAAGCGCCTACTACATCCTGACTGACTCTACGGTTTAAGGATTGACGGTCCATCAGCAGGAAATCCTGGTTCAAGAGCCCTTCCTGATACCACATATGTGCAGTTTCCAGAAACTGCCGGTAGCCGGATTCCATGGGACCGAAAGCGGCATTGCCTTCGCTAGTGTAATATACAGTAGATGGACCCACACCAAAAGCGCTTGCCATTAATATGAAAGAGGAGCCGTTTTCTATAGAAAACGGAATCTCATCCTGCAATCCGTTTTGATTGGGATCCTGCCATTTAAATGCACGCAAAACGGCGGTCCACTCATCCAATGTCTGAGGAGGCTGAAGCCCAAGGGTTTCCAACCATTCTGAGCGAATCATAGGGCCCAGGTAGGCATTAATCGTGGGGTCGGATTTGATGGAGGGAAAATAGGCAATTGTACCATCATAGAGAAGAATGTCCTCCAAAATATCGGGGGATTCCTGAAAAATCTGATTTAAGTTTGGCGCAAATTGGGCGATATAGTCATTGAGTTTTAGAATGATATTTTTGTCAATTGCACTTTTTGCCCCGCCGCTGATGCTGTTCCAGTTTCCCTCAATCAAGTCCGGATATTGACCGGAGGAGAGCAGAAGCAAAAATTGTTCGTCTGAAGTGTAGTGGACAAAATGAATGTCCACACCAGTGCTCTCTTGAATTTTTTGATAGGCTGCCACTTCGTCGTAGCTAGAGATGAGGTTGGTGTCATAATTCCTGCAAAACCATTCAAGTGTAATGGATGTGGTGGCGGAGGAACCGCCGGAATTTTGCTGCTGTGTACAGGATGCCAAAATTGCCGTTGTCAAAAGGAGCAGTATGGCGGATACAAGTTTTCGATGTTTTTCCATTGGCGTACCTCCATTTTTTCTGATTCCCCTTTACACACGAGGGGAAGTATGTCTTTATTATAGCATAGCAATAGTGGAAAATCAAATGACTATCTATGGTATATTTTTGTAGTTGCAAACGGTAAAAGATAGGTGTCATAAGGGATGCGTGGATTTCATAAAAAACGGCGATAAAAAAGTGATGATGCAAAATAAAGGATTGATTCTTGAGGGTCATACTGGTTCTTGATAAAATAGGCACAGAGATAAACGAAAGCGGCGAAAAAAGAAAAACCAAAAAGGAGATGGAGAAATAGAGTGAACAATATTGCGATTACACCACAAAAAAAGAAAGCCGGACTTCGGATGGGAGGTCTCGTCCGAGAGTTGGCTACCAATAAGTATATTTATCTCATGGCGCTGCCGGGGCTTCTGTTTTATCTCATTTTTTGCTATGGTCCCATGTACGGAGCAATCATAGCGTTTAAAGACTACGCACCGGCGGCGGGAATATTGGCGAGCCCCTGGGTTGGACTTGAAAACTTTAAACAATTTTTCACAGGGATGTATTTTACCCGAACACTTTTTAACACATTGTTGCTGAGTACATATCAAATTGTGTTTGGATTTCCGGCGCCGATATTGCTGGCACTGTTGCTCAACGAACTACAGGGCAAGTATTTCAAACGGACGGTACAGACGATAACGTATATACCGCATTTCGTTTCTCTCATCGTAATATCCGGTTTGATTATTGATTTTACCATGCGTGACGGTATTATCAATGATATCATTGCCATATTTGGCGGTGGGCGGAGCAATCTGTTGATGCGTCCGGAAATGTTTCGTAGGATTTATGTGATTTCCGGCATATGGCAGGAAATTGGATGGGGCAGTATCGTCTATCTGGCGGCGCTGGGCGGCATTGATTCTTCTTTATATGAAGCAGCGAGAATTGACGGTGCAGGACGTATCCGGCAGACATGGCACGTGACACTGCCGGGCATTATGCCAACCATTGTTGTGTTGTTTATCATGCAAATTGGCAAGGTCATGAGTGTCGGATTTGAAAAAGTAATGCTGTTATACAGTCCGGCGACCTATGAAACCGCAGACATCATATCGACCTTTGTCTACCGAAAAGGGATTGAGGAAGCGAACTACAGTTTTTCAGCTGCGGTGGGGTTGTTCAATTCTGTTATTAACCTGATATTGATTTTCGCAGCGAATACACTAAGCCGCAAAATCAACGAAACCAGCTTATGGTAAAAGAAAGGAGGTTGTTACAATGAAAAAAGATGAATCCATTTCCCGCAGCATTTTTCGGGTGTGTAATGTCTGTATGATGATTGCGCTCATGATTGTTTGTCTGTATCCTTTTTTATATATCATTTTTGCATCTTTTTCTGATGCAGCGGAGCTTCTCAAAACTACAGGGCTTTTATTAAAACCGGCGGGCCTCTCTTTGGAGGGCTACAAAGCCGTACTGAATAACAAAGATGTTTATACGGGCTATGCCAACACCATTTTCTATGTTGGGGTCGGAACCACGCTGAATGTGATTGTGACAGCGCTTCTGGCATATGCCCTGTCAAGAAAAACAGTGAAATATGCAAAGCATATGATGGTTTTTATCGTCATCACCATGTTTTTCAGCGGCGGTATGATTCCGACTTATTTGGTTGTCAAAAATCTGGGACTTTTAGATAACCGTTGGGCGTTGATTTTTCCGACACTGGTTTCAACCTATAACCTGATTGTTATGAAGACGGCGTTTATGGGCATTCCGGACAGCTTAGAGGAATCTGCAAAACTGGACGGTGCAAATGATATTATCGTTCTGTTTCGTATCGTTCTGCCGCTTTCCACATCAACCATTGCGGTCATGGTTTTGTTCTATGGCGTTTCCCATTGGAATTCCTGGTTCAACGCCATGATGTATCTGCCCACAAGGCGGGGACTGTATCCGCTACAGCTCATTTTGCGGGAGATTTTAATTAATGCCAGCACAGACAACATGATGATGGACAGCAGCTCCGGTGCGCGGGCATCACTGGAGGACGTTATTAAATATGCAACCGTGGTGGTTGCTACTGTGCCTATTTTGTGTGTTTATCCATTTTTGCAAAAATACTTTGTCAAAGGCGTCATGGTCGGCGCAGTGAAAGGTTAAAAATATTTTTAGGAGGGTACAACAATGAAAAAGAAAACATTCCAAAGAATCATGACAGCGGGACTTGCGCTGACAGTTTCGGCAGGGCTTTTGAGCGGTTGCGGAAACGAAGCCGGCGGCAGCACTTCCGGCAAACTCACCATGTGGTGTGTGAACTATGCCAACAAATATGTTTCCAACTACGGAGAGATTCAGGCGTTTCAGGAGCTGCAAAAAAACAGTGGCGTGGAAGTGGAATATCAGCATCCGGTAGTAGGTCAGGAAGCGGAGCAGTTCAATCTGCTGATGGCATCGGGAAACCTGCCGGATATTGTGGAAGCGGAATGGACCTCCCGGTATACCGGCGGTCTGGAAAAGGCGATTTCAGATGGGATTGTTGTCCCGATTCAGGATTATCTGGACAAAGCGCCGAATTATATGAAATTGTTAGAAGAAAATCCGGAATTGGAAAAAGGAACAAAATCTTCAGACGGCAAACAGTTGATTTTTCATTCGCTGAAAGATGACATTAAAATCAATAGCTATACAGGACCGCAAATTCGCAAAGACTGGTTAGAAAAACTGGGACTTCCTGTGCCGACCACTATTGACGAGTGGTATACGACCCTCAAGGCATTTAAGGAGCAGGACCCCAATGGCAACGGCGTAGCGGACGAAATTCCGTTGGCGGACGACAAAACCATGGCATTCCGGCATTTTGCAGCGGCATGGGGATGCTTGAAAGGCGAATTCTATAAAAACCCAAGAGGCGAGTTTGTCTATGGAAGCATTGAACCGGAATATAAAGCATTTCTGGAAGAAATGCATAAATGGTATGAAGAAGGGTTAATTGACCAGGAGTTCGCTTCCATTACAAGAAAGAACGTAGATGCGAACATGACCACAGATATTTCCGGCGCATTTGTAGGTCTGCTGGGCAGCCAGATGGGGAACTATATTGCTGCTATGCGGGGCACCGATTCAGACTATGAACTGGTGGGTACACCGTGGCCAATCGGACCGGCAAACAAACCCTATTGTGCAACACCCGGTGTGGCGCGGCTGACAGTATATGGCTATGGCGCAGCAATCACCAAAAATTGTAAAAATATTGACAGCGCTATGAAATATCTGGACTATTGCTACAGTGATGAAGCGTTTGAACTGCAAAACTGGGGTATTGAAGGCGTGACCTATACCAAAGGCGAAAATGGAAACCAGTACACGGATTTGATTCTGAAAAATCCGGAAGGTAAGAGCACAGTAGAAGCGATGGTTCCGTATGCAGTGCCTTCCTATGGCGGCACAAAAATGATAGACGGCGACGCATATGTAGCGTTCATGCATAACGAACCCGCCCAGAAAGAAGCGTCTGCTCTGTGGGCTTCCGGAGACAATTCCCTGCTGCTGCCATCCTATTGCTATACGGCGGAAGAAGCGCGGAAAATCAGCAACATCATGGGCGATATCACAACCTATGAAGATGAAATGTTTACCAAAATGATGATAGGGACTGTTCCGGTCAGCGAGTTTGATAACTATGTGGCAAAAATCAAACAGCTCGGCATCGATGAAGCGATTTCGCTCCATAAACAGGCATATGAACGGTATATGGGAAACTGATGTAATTTCTGGGAATTTCGGATTTTAGCAGGAATTGAGAAGATTTTGTCGAATAATGAAAGAAAGGGCGGTCTGAAAAAAAGACCGCCCTAACTGGAAAGACAGGTGAATACCGAACATGAAAATATTAATGAAGAAATTAGCGATGGGTTTAGCGGCTGTGGTGCTGTTCTCGTGTTTTCCGGCGACCTATTTTGCCGCACCGGAAGCCCCTACCAGCTTCACCATGATTGGCGACAGCATTACCGTAAGTGAGTATTATAAGCCATTAGCAGATGCTGTGGCAGACGCCGGATATAGCTTCAACAGGTTTGCACAGGCAAGTCGAACGGCATTAAAGGATACGGATGTGTCCTATTGGGATACAGACTCCTATACGAACAGTTTGAATTCCAAGGCGGACGCCTTTGTCATCATGTTGGGAACGAATGATGCAAATGGTGTGCATCAGGAGGTGCGCAGAAATTTTTATGAAGACTATAAGGCGCTGGTAATGACGTATCAAGCGCTTGAGACCAATCCCAAAGTTTATCTGTGTCTGCCGTCCTGGACATCAAGGACGGCTGAAAGTGGTATTACGGCGAATGTGATACAATCGGAAATTATCCCTGAAATTCAGAAAGTGGCAGGAGAACTGAATTGTCAGACGATTGATTTCTATACGCCAACAGTAGGACACACAGAGTGGCTGAGTGATGGGCTGCATCCAAATGCTGCCGGTAAAGTGGCAATGTCCAAAATTTTGGCGGAAGGGTTAGGGATAACCGCCGACATTCCGGACGCGCCGGCAGAACCGGCATTTCAGAGTATTTTATACAATTCCGTAACGGAAGGTGCAGAGAATGCATTTGACAATAACCTGTCCACAACGTGGGCAGGAGCGGAACTTCTGATTGATTTCAAAGAGACCCGCAGCTATGATGAAATCGTCATTACTGCGGCACAGCAACCGGGTGCGGAAACAACGCTTTGGGCTTCAGAGGATGACGGTGCAACTTATACGCCGTTACCATTCAGCGCAAAGACGGAAAGTGGTCGTACCCATTTTGTGCTGGAAGAAGCTACAGCGTCCTCCATTGTCAAAATTGATTTTGGTGGTACAGTCACTATTCAGGAAGCGGCTGTTTTGAAAAATGGTGCCCATGTCGAGGCGCTGGGCAAGACTGCTGCTGCATCCAGTAATTATAACACCACGACCTATACCATTGATGCTGCGCTGGACGGCGATACTGATAATACACGCTGGGCGGTAAAAAATACCGATACTGATATTTGGTTGTCGGTTGACATGAAATATCCGGTTACTATCAACACCATTCAATTATATGAAAGAAACAATGAGATTGTCGTCGAAAATATGAAACTGGAATTTTCTGTGGACGGCAGTACATATCAAGAAGCGGAATTCAATTATACAGATGCCGGAGAAAAGGCAAACCGTCCGGTACATACTTTGACCTTTGCTGACACATCCGTGCGGGCATTTAGGGTGTCATTTCCGGGGGCGGGAACATCCACCTCACTGTTCCAGATTTCTGTCCCACAGATAGAAAAGGGAGAAGCGGAGGAACCGGAAGAACCAAAAGACACAGATGTTTCGGTGACCGTACCGGAAGCGGACGGATTCAGTATCTTCCATAACACCATCACCGCGGGCGCAGAAGCCGCGTTTGACGGTGACCTCACAACTAGCTGGACAGGCAGCGAATTGGTACTCAATTTTGAAGAGAGCCGCATCTATAATCAGATAGAATTTGAGGGTTCCAATTTAGCGTCCGTGGCGGTATCCTCGTCTGATGACGGTGCAACGTATACGCCGCTGAACGGTACCTTGATAGACGGCAGCGGGAATCAGACTTACCGGTTGGCGAATGCGGCAACCTCTAAGATAATCAAAATAGAAATGACCGGTGCAGGGGGCGCGAGCCCATCGGTTGCGGAACTTCATGTGCTAAATGGCAGTAAGCTGGTAGAAGTGTTCGGTAAAACCGCTACAGCTTCAAGTGAAACCAGCAGCAGCTATGGCGCGGCAAATGTGTTTGACGGTTATACAGGTACTGCCAATCAGGGACGCTGGGCAATCAAAAAAAATGATGCAGATATCTGGCTGCTGGTGGACATGAAAACATCGGTTCTTATCGATTCTCTCGTGTTATATGAAAGAACAGCTTCGGGCGCTGTTGTGAAAACCGTGACGGAAAACACAACGCTGGAAGTGTCGACAGACGGTGTGTCGTATCAAACGGTGGACCATACGCTCGTAGTAGACCCAAGTGCAGAACGCATCAAAACGATGCGTTTTGTGCCGACGAAAATGCGGTATTTTCGACTGCGCTTTCCGGATGCGGACAGCACCTCTGCCACTTTGTATGAGGTGACAGTGCCAAACATTTTGGCGGAAGAGACGGAACCCACACCCACACCGACAATAACACCCACACCGACAGTAACACCGACGCCCACATCCACTCCAACGCCGACGGAAACACCTACACCAACACCAACAGTAACACCCACACCAACGCCGACAGAAATGCCGGAGGACCCGGACGCACCGGAGACGGTGCCGGAAGCAGATGGATTCAGTGTTTTCCATAACACCGTATCCGACGGGGCGGAAAAACTGTTTGACGGCGACCCCACAACGACCTGGACGGGCAGTGAAGTGGTGCTCAATTTTGAAGAAAGCCGTATTTATAATCAAATAGAATTGGAGGGTTCTAATGCAACAGCAGTGACGGTGTCCGCGTCCGATGACGGCAAAAATTACACGACATTAGATGGTACCTTGATAGACGGAACCGGAAAACAAATCTACCGTTTGAAAAGTGCGGCAACATCTAAGACAGTGAAAATAGAAATGGCGGCAGCGGACGGTGCGAATCCGACTGTTGCAGAA
>CATIYX010000336.1 GCA_949739095.1 uncultured Clostridia bacterium
ACAGGAATGGCTGGCGACCAACGGCGTAGCGGCATAGCTTGCTACGTCAAAAAAGCTCCTGTCATTCAAATGGGATACGTCAATATACATGCCAAGCCGTTCCATTTCACGTATCAGCTTGCGCCCAAAAGGTTTGAGTCCCGCGTCAGAGTTGCAGCCGCCTGCTACGTCGTTTTCTCCGTTCCAGGTGAGCGTGATACCCCGCACACCTTTGTGATAAAGTATGTGCAGTTTTTCCAGACTACCCTCCAATGACGCGGCATTTTCTAAAGAAAGAAGCACAGGGATATGTTTTTGTACCGGAGCAGATGTGAACCCATCCGGTGAGAAAACAGGTGTTAGCATTGGTGCAAAACGCAGTCGGTTCAATAAACTGCACACAGTGTCATAAGGATGTTTGTCGCCGTCCTCCACCCATAAGGCAAGCCCTTGTATATATCCGTCATAACAGAGCGCCTGCTCCGGACAGAATTGTGTTTTTGCGAAGTCGCAGGGAGAATCAATGTGCAGCAGTGTGTCTGCGTGCAAATCCAAAACAGTCAAAAGAGCCGCCTCCTCAAAATGCGTTTAGAATATGATTCAGTTCCGGCAATGCACCATCTGTGAAAGCGCCAATCACTTCAATCACATCGAACCGAAATGTATATTCCCGATATTCTATGTTATGCGATTGAATGTATTGCTGTGCGGCGCGGCGGATTTTTTGTTGTTTGGCGAAGGTGACAAATTCTCCGGGACGACCATAGCGCAGCGAACTGCGGTGTTTGACTTCCACAAATACTAAGGTGTTTCGTTGCTGCGCGATGATGTCGATTTCCGCATAGGGCAGATAGTAGTTTTGCTCTAACAAGGCATAACCCTGCCTTTTGAGATACCATGCGGCATATTTTTCGCCGTCATTACGTCCCGCCATGAGAGCAATTTGCTGACGCTGCCGTGCGGCTTTCCATTCGCCCATCATAGTGGTTTGTCTCCTAAAATTTTGGTTAAAAAGGTGCGGCGGTGCAGCGGACAGGGACCGAATTTACGGATAGCGTCAATGTGTTCGCTGGTGCCATAGCCTTTGTGTTTAGCGAACCCATATTCCGGATACTGCTTGTCCAACTCCAGCATGTAACGGTCACGACTGACTTTTGCTAAAATAGAAGCGGCAGCTATGGAAAGGCTGGTGGCATCACCTTTTATCACGCATTCATGCGGCAATGTGAGGTTATGTATTGCATCACCGTCTACTAGTACATATTCTGGTGCGGGACGCAGTCCGCGCACACTGGCACACATGGATTCATAGGTGGCGTTACGGATGTTGATTTCGTCAATACGTGCCACGCTGGCAGTAGTAATGTGATAGGCAAGTGCCCGCTCGCAGATGATGTCATAAAGTGCTTCCCGCCGGGCAGGAGACAGCTTTTTAGAATCATTCAAGCCTTCAATGGTAACCCCTTTGTCAAATATGACAGCAGCGGTATAGACATCACCCGCAAGTGGTCCGCGACCTGCTTCGTCCACACCTGCCAAATAGAGATATCCAAAGGAATTGTCAAATTCCCGCATACGCAGCACATTGCCATATTCCTCCAAGCGGCGGACAGCAGATGGCGGCACCTCCTGCTCCGCCTCTTGAAGCGTGCGGACAGCGGCGAACAGTGCAGGTACCTCCATGGCGCGCAAAGCAGCGGCGCGTTTGGTTTTGGGAATATGTAAAATATCCATGTTGTGATTCTCCTTCCGTTCATTTGTGGATTTTTCAGACTGTTTCTTCTATTGTACAAGAAAATAGAAAAAAAAGCAAATAAAAAGACTTGCACTCTACGTATTGGTGTAGTAAAATAAGGAAAACAAAGGTAACAAAAGGAGCGGGAAAATATGGAACAAGTTGCATTAGAACAAATCATTTCGTCGACGTATGTCACATCAGCACAGAACTGCGACGAATGTGAATATAAACTCATAGAAAATGCACCGGAAGTGCGCGCTAAAAAGCAAAATGAATTGCGAAGAATGCTGTTGGAAGCGACAAAGAAGCCGCTGGATGTGGAGCGAATGCTAGAGCGGTCTGTAAAAGAATTATTTCCGGGAAATATGCGGGTGGATATTTGTAGTATTGGCGTAGACGGACGGTTTGCCGATTTAGAAGATACGCCACAGGGAGCGCTGATTGCTGTGCAGCGGCTGGCGTGGCTGTCGAGAGACTATCATCCGTATGCTGGAACCAAGCAGTTGCCGGAAAAAGAAAAAACAGTCTTTTTGCGGGCAACGGCGCATTATTGCCGAATAGAAGCGGACAGGAAGGACTTGGGACGCAGTCGGTTTCATGCTTCTATCTTTTGTTTTCCTAAATGCGCTGTGCAGCTGTTCCATGTATTTTTGCCGGAAATGCTGGCGGTAGAATGTGGAGAAAATGGGGACACGGTGATGGTAGAGGCACACCGGCAATTGCAGCGTATCTGTATGCAAGCGTGGACGCTGCCGCAGCGTGGTGACCACACGGACGCACATCCCATCAGTCCGGAACGGTTTCGCAAACATGTCTGGTGGGTAGGGGCAAACGCCATTTGTTACCGCCCATTGTTTGGGATTGCACTGGTGCTGCGCAGTGTAGAAATGATGGATACGCTGATGTTTGTGGCAACGCATATCCTCACGCCGGTTTGTGCCGCCACGGTGGATACGGCATTTTGGAGCGAAGGCATATGTGCTGACGGTTTTGGCTGGGGTCATGGGCGGCAAACCTATAATACAGGTTATCCGACGCAAGGCATTATCAGTGGACTGGAAATTATGAAAGAACTGGTTGGCACGCCGTGGGAACAGGAACTGCAAGGAATGGATTTCTCCTGGTTAATGCGTTACATGAATGGTATTACATGGGGTGACTACAATGGCTGGAATGCACCCATGCAGTCGAGACACATTTTTAAACAGGGAGAAAATATACATGCCCCATGCAGCGGCACACAGTATGCACTGCAAATTGCCGCGCTGCTGAAAGAACACTTCTTTCATTTGTTACAGCCGGCACAGCAGCAGGAGGTAGAAGCATTTCTGCAAACTGGCACCTCTCCTGTGCCAAACTATCCGGCAGGGCAATATGAAGGTGTACGCTATTTCTGGAATAATGATGATTTGATTTGCAAAACGCCTGATTATTATTGGTTTGTGAACATGGCGTCTTCACGGTGTGACGGCGTAGAATGTGCACATGAAATGGCAGATATGCGCAATTCATTTTTATGTGATGGTTCTTATGTTGTTTTGCGCCGCGGAGACGAATATGCACAGGCGCTTGGGACATGGCAGATGGGTATGCTGCCGGGTATTACATCACGGGAACTGACCAATGCGGAACTTCTGCCGGAAACCAATTGGCGCGGGTACCACAGCAAATTTAATTTTGCGGGCGGC
>CATIYX010000337.1 GCA_949739095.1 uncultured Clostridia bacterium
GAACACATAGAACATGGGAAGTCCTTCGTCGTCAAAAGTTAGGCGATAGTGCAACTGCATTTTGCCCGCAATCCGCGCATTGTTTGCCGGCTCAAAATAGACACCGGCTTCCTCCATCATGCGGATGATGCTTCCTTCCTCGCCGCGGGACGAATCCCAAATAGAGGGGTCGGCAACGCCAAAAATGGTGTTGCCTTTTTCATGTTTTTCTTCAATTTCATGAATTTTTTCCGCAATCTGCCGCGGACTCCATTTCAGCCCCACGTTGGGGTCGCCCGTGCAGCCGTATAATTCCCGATAGCGGTACACACGTCCGTCCCAGTCCACAGCCCACCAACCCACAGAAAAAGGGCGGGAGTAGCCAAAGTCAAAGCTGCGGTACCGCCGCCAGCTTTTCGGAATTTCAAACGCCGGAATGACATGCGTCCAGGTGCGGCTTTCATAGCCGTCGGGATTGTTGCAAAATTCCGCAAACACCTGTCCGGAAAAGCTGTCCCAGTCGCCGTACAGCAGCGCCTTGCGCTCCTGTTCCGGCAGCATGGACAGCGACGCCACGTAGTCCGGATTGTTTTGCAGCAGAATCTGGTTGTCAAAAATGGTGGAGGGAATGAAAATCCGCGATTTCCGATATTCTTTCCCGCCGATATTCACCGATTCCCAATAGGTAGTTTGCGGCGGTTTGCCGGTGATAAACCGTTCCTTGACCCAAGCGTGCCCAATGCCGCCCGGATTACAGGTCGCGCGGATATAGCAGCGCGTGCCCGGGCCGCCGGGACGGTTGCGGCTGAACATATAGGAATATTCCTCCCATTCAAAATGCGTCAGCTCGTCGAATCCGATAAAATCGTAGTGTTTCCCTTGATATTTGATGCGGTCCTGTTTGTGCTGCATACTGCCAAAATAAATTTTCGCGCCCGAAGGGAACGACCAGCAATGCGTTTGCCCGTTATATTTTGCGCCCGGAAAAGCGAGCGGATAGAACTGCGTGGAGCGGTCTACCAGCTCCGAACATTCCGGATAGGTTTTGCGGAAAATAATGCCGCGGTAGTGGGGAATGTCCACCTGCCGCAGCGCTTCCATTAAGAGCGCGTCCGTTTTTCCACCGCCTGCCGCACCTCCATAGAGCGCTTCGTCCTCCCAGCGGGACAGAAATTCTGCCTGCCGGGGTTGGGGCTGCCAAATGATTTGTTCTTCGTCCATTTTTGCCGCCCCCTTTAACCTGCCGCACCGGGCGGCGCCGGCGGAGCAGCAACCTCCGGCAGCATAATGCGCATCCGTGCATTCTCCGACTGCTGTGTAGATTGTTTTTTCTCATCTATGTCTAGTAGCTTGCGTTTGAGCGATACGACTTTTTCCAGCGCGCGCGCCGCCTCCAAAATGCGCTTGGTATCCAGTGCGCCCAGCTTTTTTTCCACCAATTCCTCAGAAATGCCGTCCACAGAAGTTTCGCGCACCTTGGCAACGTGCAGGTTGAACTGCCCCTCCTGTGCCGCCTCCAGAACCATATTAATGATGGAGTCCGCTGCCTGAAGTTCACGGTCTGCCGCGCGGTAGGCAGGGGTGACAAGTTCCACATCCGCCTGTTTTTTTCGCCCGCGTTTTTTCTCTGCCGTCTGCGGCAGTTTGTTATCGGCCATAAAGTCCTTTGCCCCTTTCTGGTCGGACCTCCAGGCGTGCGTGGCAGTTTTGTCCTTGCCCCAGGAATCCCTGCCGCTGGCAGGTGTCATATTGCGCCGCTAATTCTGCTAAAATCTTGGCTTTTTGCCAGTCGGCGCCTAACGCTGTTTTTATTTTGGGGTCATCCAGATTCTCTGTGCGCAGCGCCTTGAAAGCGTTTTGTAAAATATCCGCTGCAACCGCTTGTTTGTCCAGAGAACGCTTCATCAACAAAAATACCTCCTCGCTGGTTAATGTGTAGGGAAACACAATGGCGACATAAAGCGCCAGATAGTTCTCCTGCAGCGGGTCGCTGCATATGCTTCTTACATATCCGGTCATAGGACAACACCTTCCGAATAGATAGTCCGTTCCACGACCCGTACATGGTATGGATGCTGTATGGACTGCTGTCGCAGTCCCAACCCTGCGGCTCGCATCAATGCCTGGACATCGCTGCGGCAGATTCCCCGCCGTATGCCGATATGCATAGAGGTTTCCTCCTCCGCTAAATCCAGCACAATACGCCGCAAACTTTTCAGTCCCAACAGCAGGGTATGTATAATAGCAGACACTGCACTTTCGACAGCAACGCCGCCGCGTCCGGTGTCAGCACGGCCGCATACATCCAAAGCGACAATATTCCCCTGCTCACGGTATACTTTTATAATTACCACATTTGTTGCACCCTTTCTGTCCGTTTTTAGAATGTTTTTTTATGACTACATGTGATTTGCTCGTACAAAAGTAGCACGATTTTTGAACTAAAAACCACAGATAGGCGCCGAATACCCAAATAAAAAGTATTTTTATATCATCATTACTTTTATTATATATGATTATTTGGAAAATGTCAATAAAATATCCAAAATAGTTGTATGATTCGTCAAATTTCGATGATTATATACAATTTGCTTGATTGTGCGACAACTTTATGGTATAATATACAATATGGTTTAATGCCCATTGTAATAAAAATACTTAAAAGTGCTAAAAAAATACATGTTTGCGGTAGCGGTAAAGTTGAATAAAGAAAGAAATAACAAAGCAACATTGTGCCAATATTTGAATTTAGAAATGTCATCTAAGAAGGTATCATAATATATATAAAAGGTAAAAACGCACAAAAAGAGAAAGATTTTTAAAGAGAGGACGTGAAGTAATGGATGCAAAGCTGATTGGAGAGAGAATCCGGCAAATGAGAAAAGACCGTCATCTACGCCAGTCGGATTTGGCAAAAGAACTGGGCGTACGAAAAACGACTATTTCAAACTATGAAACAGGATATAGTATTCCAAAACGAGAGGTTCTGGGGAAAATTTCGAAATTTTTCGGTGTATCCATGGACTATTTATGTGCGAGCACGGATGAAACAAAAAAATATCTTCAAACGATGGAAACCTATCATCAAATGGAAGAAATCCCGCAGTATGAATACTATCCGTTTTCCTCGTCGGATGGCACGTATCCCAGACCGCGGACGATTCGGGCGACCAGAGTTAGCCGCCATCATGCACAGGATACAACGTTTTCAACGGTTGTGCCCGACAATGCAATGAACCGCTTGCGGCTGTGCGAAGGGGACGAAGTGCTGGTGAAGGAGCAAAACTATGCCAATGTGGGGCAGATTGTTTTAGCATATTTGTGCAGAACAGGGGAAGTGGTGATACGCCGGTTTTATCAGAACGGACAAATGATTACGCTGATGCCGGACTCAACAGACCGC
>CATIYX010000338.1 GCA_949739095.1 uncultured Clostridia bacterium
AATGTTCATATTTTGCAGTTGTTTGATATGTGCATCCCACTCTGCCTCAATATTGCCGTTTGTCACCCATTCTGCTTCCTTCTGTTTGGAATAGTCCACAATCTGCGGCAATACTGCTTCCAGTGTTTTGCGCTGTTTTTCATTATAGTGTAAATGTTCTACCGACATCATGCTTGCATAGGGCAGATAGAGTTCATTTACTTTGATTCTAAACTGTGCCTGCGGTTCACTCGTCAAATTGACATTCTCTTTATACCATCTTGTTGTGATACCCATGACAGGGAACTGATAAACATCGTTTCCACGGAAAGTCGCTTCGTCCTCACCTTCCGGAACCGGCAGTTTTTGCCATTTTCCATCAATCTTTTCAATGACCTTTCCAACCATTCCTGTGTTCCATTCATAAGAAGTATCCGGATCTGCCGTACCATCCATCCAGCGCATTACTGCCATTGGATGTTTGGAGGTTGCCGAAATATAGTTGTTGGCAAAAACGCCATAGACCGGTTTAAATACGTTCTGTTCACCTTTTGGGCCTTTCAACGGTGGTACCTCTGTATAATATTGAGAAGATTTAGAGAACACGCCCGCTCTGCCAGTATCCCAGCCGCTGAACATTCCTGCTGTATAGGGTTCTGCTTTGATTTTTGCTTCAATCGTTTTCGCTTCACCAGTGAAGGTATCAATGTTAATTAAACCTTCGGAATATAATTTATGGAAGAATTTCACCGCTTCTTTATATTCTTCCTGCATGTTGCTCACGACTACTTTCCCATCTTTGATGAAGAAGGGTCCTGCTTCACAGGAACCCCCTGCACCTGTATATGCGCTGCCAACGCCCCAGGAGCCAAACAGGGATGCAATACCATTGATGTTGTTATCCCACTGCATTACCAGCGGCACTTCATCCGCCTGTCCATTACCGTTGGGGTCTTGTTCTTTAAATGCTTTCAGCACCGTATAAAGCTCGTCAGTTGTGGAAGGAACGGACAAGCCCAGTTTATCCAGCCATTGTTTGTTAAT
>CATIYX010000339.1 GCA_949739095.1 uncultured Clostridia bacterium
ACTGCATGTCCGTTTCCTCCTTTCACAATTTCTTCCCACGTCTCCTCCGCACCAAGCGGCTTCAAAATCCGTGCTGTGTCGCCGCATGTCGTATCAAAGCGGCATATGTCATGATACTGGCACCAGGCGCAGGCATTATCTTTTTTATAACGTGCCGGACGTACCTCCGCCACGCCGCCCAAAATCTCCCGTAAAGTCGTTTGCAGCGTCTTTTGCAGTGTCTTTCGCAAACTTTGCAATTGCAATGCGCTTGCCGCCGAGGATTTCGCACTGAGCGTTCCGTCTTTTTTCATCTCGACCGGAACAATGTCGCTTTTTGCATCCATGCCGCTGTCCATGCTACGGATAATGTCTTTATCCCACAGCACCAGTCCGTTCATGCGAAACGCGCGGCGCACACTGTCCGATACGTTCTCTGCACCGGTGTCGGGCGGCGTTTGCACAATGGGGTCGCATAAACGGAAATACAGCATACCCGCCGGCTCCGCGCCCTCTTGCGTGCACAGACTGTCCAGATAGACAGCCAACTGCAAGTCCAGCCCATAGTAGAATTTTGCAATATCGAATTTTTTGTCATAGCTTTTATAATCTATAATACGGATATATTTGCCGCGTGCATCTTCATAGATGTCGGCGCGGTCGATTTTTCCTGTCAAACGCACTTTTTTGCCGCCGAGGTCTACCTCAATGGGCAGTTTCCCTTTGCCAAACACAATCTCATGACCCAGTGGCACAAACTGTCCCGCCTGCAAATGGTAGCAAATCGCCAAAATGGAGGTGCGCGCCACCTCTCGCAGCCGCACCAGCGACCATTTCATTTTTTGTGTCGGCTCGTCCACACCCGCCACCAGTTGTTCCGTTTCCGCACGCAAGATGCGGTCTAACTCCGCTTCCAGGCGCTTCTGCTCCACCTTCTGCCAACTGCCGTATGTATCGTCCACCCAGCGCGCAATTTGTTCAATCACGCTATGAATAAAGCTGCCGCGGTCTGTCACCTCCAGCTTCGCCGTCTCCCGTGGCTGTGCGCCCAGCAAATAACCTGCATAATGGGCGAAGGGACAGCCCGTGAACCGCTCCATGCGCGAAATACTGAACCAGTCGTCTTTGCCCATCTCGTGCAGCAATGCCGCATCCAGACGTACTGTACGGTTGCGGTAGTTCACTGCCGCATCCAGCCGCGACGCTGCCGCTTTCCACGTCTCTTGTGCATGAAACCAGCGGTTCAAATCGCCATACAGCGGGTCCACTTTGTCACCATCCGCCAGCCGCCGCAGCGCAAAACACAAATGTGCAAACGCCGCATGGGGATACTGAACACCTTCCATGCCGCCCGGCTCCTGCACCGCTTCCAGTGAAATTTGCTGCAGCTTCGGAAATGTCCGCCGCAGCCGTCCCACCACACGTGCCGGATATAACGCCGTACCCGCCGCGTCCGCTACCGGCCAGCTCACGGTCAACCGTTTCTTGGGTGCAGTTAAGGCGTGATAAATCAGAAAATCTTCTTCCATTGCCGCCGCCACAGTATCAGGTGCGAGGTCTAGCCCCAGTTCTCCCAGCAGCGCGCGGTCACGGTCGTCCAGCAGTCCTTCCGACTGGCTCACCAGCGGCAGCACATCGTCTGTTGCGCCAATCAAAAACAGTGTATCCACTGCTTCCACGCGCGAGCGTCCGATTTCCGCAATTTGCACCGCGTCGCTTATAGGTGGGATGATACCGATTTCGTGTGCGGAAAACGCCGCTTGCAGCAATTCCGTGAACTCCGCCACCGACGATTTCAACTCTCCTGCCGCCGCCACGATTTCGTCCAGCGATGTGCATACCACGTTCCAAATTTGGGCAAACTGCTGCGCCATGGCAGGGTCTTCCGCGCGGAACCGCTCCGTGAACTGCCGCGTTTTTTCGTCCAGCCCGATGTCCAGCATGAACCTATATACTGCCGCGCACATGCCGCGCACGTTTTCTGCTTCCTTTAGCGCAGTTTCAAATTGCATCAACGGCTCCGCCACTTTACGGCGCAGGGCATTGATATGTTCCAGAAAGGCGCCATCCTCCCAGCCTTCACAAACCGCCTTGGGCAGATAGTGCCAGGGACGTTCCCGCGTCCAGCTGTTGCCGCGAATACCGGTGGCAAGGATATAGTTTTCCAGCAAATCCATGTCCTCCTGCGGCAAATCCACAAATCCCGATTTTAAGTAAGCAAACACACTGTCATACGTCCAGCCGCGCACGAAAATGTCCAGCGCCGCTAACACAAGCGCCGCCGCCGGCATGTCCTGTGCACCGATTTTTTTGTCCAGAAAAAAGGGAATGCCCGCGGCACTCAACACACCCTCCAAAATGCCGTCATAGCGGGACAAGGAGCGCGCCGCTATCGTGATATCGCTCCATCCCAGTCCTTCATCGCGCACCAGACGGATAATTTCCCCGGCAATATATTCCAGTTCGCCATACGGTTCTGCCGCGCTGACCAGCGTCACATTGCCTGTTTTTTCGCGCCACGGACGGATAGGATGCTGCAACAAGGTTTCCTCCAATGCGTCCAATTCCGGAAAGGTTTCAAAGCGGTTCATGCGTGTGATTTCGCGCGTTTCAAAAGAGATTCCAGCCGCACGGCACCGGCGCATGAGCCGTCCTGCCGCCTTTTGCTGAGACACGAAAATTTCTTCCTGCCCGTCGCTGCTGCCGGAAAGCGTCACCGTTACATCACCGCATTCTGCCAGAGCAAGAATGATGTCCAGCTCCTGCGGCGTGAATCCGCCGAATTCATCAATGAAAATCGCCGCGCCGGAAAACAAGTCGGGACGCGTCCGCAGCGTGCGCGCAAGAATGGCAGGTTCATCTTCGGGATTTTGAAATGCACCTTGCACCATCACTTCAAACGCGTCCAGCAGCCAACCGATTTCCTGTACCTTTCGCCCCAGTAAATCTTCTCCGTCCAGCTTTGCCGAAGCGTCCGCCAGCATATCTGCGCTCACGCCATAGCGTTTGAATTCGGAAAACAAGTCACCTATTCGGTCTAAAAATCCTGCATAGCGAAGGGATTTTTGCAGAGCTTTCAGCTCCGGTTTCAATTGCGTCGCCGCCCGCCGCAAAAGCACTGCCTTGCCCGCGCGCGTCAAGCGTTTTTCCGCCGCGCCGCCCACTTTGCCCATCGCGTGAAAATACAGCCGCCGAAACGATACCACTTCCGCCGACAGCGGGCTGACCGCACCAATACGCGCCGCCACGCTTTTTTCCGCTTGGTAGGA
>CATIYX010000340.1 GCA_949739095.1 uncultured Clostridia bacterium
GCGCATCATAAAAAGAAAAAGCAGGAACAAAAAATAGAACTACTTACGGGGTCGCAACAGGCAGCGCAAGAGCAGGAAGAAGAAATTAGCGTTGATTTTAACTATGCTAAAGAAACGATATTAACCTTTGGACAGTGCTATGACCTTGCGCTGGAAGTAGCAAAAGAATGTTATGGCGAAAAAGCGTTTATTGTGCCGGCAAGTGAACAAAAAGCGCTGTATATCAATATAGACGGACAGCAGCGGGCATGTTTTATGTTTGGTGCAGATGTGGCGGATAGTATGGACGGCACCATGCGTTCCCTCTATCATGTGGACGCAAATACGGGAGAGGTGTTTGACAACGGTACCGGTGATATGCAGAAAATGCGCTGAGAAAAGTAGAAGTATATGAAACTGATTATGTTTTAAAAAACGGTGTGACAGGAGTCACACCGTTTTTTATTAATAACAGATATACAAGGATATCATTTATATATTCTGTGTTAGCTGTTCCTGCGGATGTACACGTAGTTCTTGTAATATTGGAATACAGAGCAGAACGGCAATTAAGGTTATAATCAAATCGGTAGCCATTTGTGCATGCATTAAACCAGTGAGCTGCCAAAAATGATTGAAGATATATAACATAGGAATATAGAAAAGGCATTGGCGTCCCAAATTGACAATCATTGCTTTCACAGCTTGCCCGGCAGCTTGAAAAGTAGACATCATTGTTAGCTGCACGCCCATAAATGGAAGCGCCCAAGCTTGAGCATGAAGGAAACGAATCCCAACGTCAATAATTTCAGGATTGCTGGAAAATGCCTGAATAAAAGGACGTGCCAGCCACAGGAAAGGAATCAGAAGAACAATACAAATTCCGGTTGAGGTCAGCAGCGTGAATTTCCATGCGGAAATTACCCGAGTGCGGTTTTTTGCACCAAAGTTGTAGCCTGCAAACGGCATATAGCCGGATACATATCCAATTGTAATCATATAAACCATGCTGATGAGTTTTCCGGCGACACCATATGCTGATATAACATGGTCACCGTAGGCAGCAGCTAAATTGTTGAGTAAAATGTTGGAAAAACTCATAAGTATCTGTGCAACGGAGGCAGGAAAACCTATTTTTAAAACCTCACGTAAAATTTGTTTGCTGGGCTTAAAATATTTGGTTTTTATGGATAGCGTAGTGTGCCCTTTTGTATAAATGATAATATAGTAAATTACTGCAAAAAAATTTCCGATAACGGAGGCCCAAGCAGCGCCGGCAACACCCAAATGGAATCCTAAAATGAATATAGGGTCTAAAATGATGTTCAGCGCAGTTCCAATTATCATGCCGATAACAGCTTCTTTTATTTTGCCTTCAGAACGCAATAAAGCGGGTAAAATAACCTGCATTGTCAGAATAACGCTGCTGCCGACAATTACATTGAGATATTTCCTTGTTGGTTCAATTGTTACGGAACTGGTGCCAAGTGCATTCAAAATGGGCGTCATAAACAGAAAGCAGACTACTGTCATTAAGAGTGTTGTTAAAATGGAAATATAGAAAGAAACTGAACTGGTTTTACGGACTTCTTCATAATTTTTAGCACCCAGACAGCGGGAAATATAGGATGGTGCACCGTTTCCAAAAATATTTCCAATCGCTTGTATTACTAAAAATACGGGAAATGCCAATGAAATGGCACCCAACTGTATTGGGTCATCAAGTAGTCCAATAAAATATGTATCGGTCAAATTGTATAAAAGCGACACAATGGTACTGAGTACGGTGGGGATTGCTAACTTGAGAATTGCTTTTGGGACGGGCATATCCTGCATAAGTCGTTGTTCTGTGTTTTCCAAGTGCATTTCATCCTTTCTTGACAATGATTAAAAGTTGATATATACTGATAGTATCAGCATATAAAGTAATAAAAAGGTTATAGTAACTCGATGGTTACTATAATAACATATCATTTCTGTTTTGTCAAGACGGCGAAGGAGGAATTTAAATAATGAAAACTGAGGAAATTAAGGAAACACAGGAAAAATTGCTGGCACTGCTCCCGTTGTGGAATTATAGAATTGCGAAGCCGTTTAAACAACTTTTGGATGAAGGCATAAGTCTGGAAATGTATTATTTTTTGCAGACGCTGCGTTGGCTGGGAGGTACAATGGTAATGTCGGAACTTGCGCCATATGTGCAAATGCAAAAACAGCAAATGACAAAGATTGTGAATCGGTTGGTTGAACTGGAATTTATTAAACGAATCTATGATACCACAGACCGAAGAATGATTAAACTACAAATTACGGATAAAGCATTAGAATATATTGATTACTTTTTAAAAGAAGATGCCGGTTGTTTTCGTCAAATGTTAGAAGGTATGAATGAGACAGAACTTTGCGATTTTAAAAAGGCTATGGATATTTTAATACGTGTGCTTCCAGAATTGCCATGTGACCGGAAAGAAACAGTGAGACAGGAAGAATAATAATATAAAACAGCAGTTGTAGTCATACGAATTAAAAAGCACAAAACGGCCATACAAAGAATGAATCTTTGTATGGCGTTTTGCGTGTAAATACTATGAATACGATTTATGAAGAAGTATGAGACATCCTTTTTTATTCCAACACATCATATACTTTAGTGTTCACATGTTTCATGTGAACGGATAAATCTCCTTCCGGCGACAGGGTTGCGAGAAAAATACCACCAACATCTTTTGGCTGTAAACCCTGTTTTTTAAGCTGTTCCAGCAGCCATTTTTCATCCTTTTTCATCACTTGCAAAATACCATGCATAATTTCACCGTCAACAATGACATTGGCGCAAAGCCCCTGAATAACATTAGAAAGTTTCATATCTTCTGCTAGAACAGGGCGTTTTTCACTTTTGGGTAAAAAGCTGATATTTCCGCTAGTTTCCATGATAGCGAATTCAATATCATTGATATCAAAATATCCGCTGACACGGCATTCTTCCAGTAAATCATGTAAATCCAGCTTCATTTTTCGCAAATTTTGCTTTAAAATTTTTCCGTTTTGAATCAGAATGGTGGGAGTACCGGTTAAAAATATACGTGCTTTATAGGATTTCATAGAGAGATAGGAAATTAAAATAGACAAGCCTGAATAAATAATAAGAGACAGCAGTGCATCTAAATATTCAGTATCCTGGTCTACCGCCATAGCGGCGGCGATAGAACCGATGGTGATACCTACTACATAGTCAA
>CATIYX010000341.1 GCA_949739095.1 uncultured Clostridia bacterium
AAAAAATTTACATATCCCCGAAAAATCTTGCTTTTTTGGCAAAATTTTAGTACAATAAAAAGTGGACTACTATGTCCATTTGGAAAAGTCCTGTTGGGCGGCGTTTTGCCAATCCGCCCATGACAGGAAATCCCTACGTCAATAGGGATTTATTCAAAACGCAGATACCACGCTGATTATGTAACAACTCTATTTTTATGCTCAAATCTTGGGGGATTTTTGCACCTGACAAGGAATAGAGCCGCTTTTTTTGTGATATGCTACGGTTTTGACATATTCACAATATGTAACCTATATAAGACAATTAATATTATAACACAAGTTTAAATGAGTGTCAAGCGTTTTTTTAGGAGTTGTAAAAATGGATATCTTTGCAAGTAGGATACGTGAAATGAGAAAAGAATTAAAGTTAACTCAGTTAGAAGTTGCACAAACACTCGGCATAAAGGAGCCTGCATATCAGCAGTATGAATATGCTCAAATAAAACCTCAAATAGCTGGATTAGTTAAACTTGGAGAATTATTTCAAATCTCTCTAAATTATCTTTGTGGTAGAACAAGTGAAAAAATTATTATTAAAAAGAATTTTCCGGAAGATATTGCGACACCATTAACAGTTTCCTTGAAAAATGCTAGGCAAAAAAAGGGGTGCTTACAGCGTGAGGTCGCTAATATTTTAGGAATGAGCATATCGACTTATCAAAAATATGAACTTGGTTTAGTTATGCCGTCTTATAGTAACTTTATGAAATTAGTTGAATTTTATGGACTAGATATAGAAAAAATATTAGGACGTTAGGGAAGTGATAAAAATATGTCTAAAGTTTCGGAACGTATATTTAGAATACGTAAAGAAAACAATTTATCTCAAGCTAAAATGAGTGAAATGCTTGGGATTGGACGTTCTACTTATAAAAATTACGAAGTCGCGCAGTCTGACCCATCATTATCACTGCTCATAAAAATTGCTGTCAGCTTTGATGTTTCTATTGATTATATAGTGGGGCGTTGTGATGAAAAGAAGAGTATCCGACAATTTTATGATATAGAGAATAAAACTTCTTTTTCTGCCAGAATACGCGAATTACGAATCAAAGCAGATATGACACAAACAGAAGTAGCAACAACAGTGGGACTGACGCAGAGGGCAACTTATGTTTGCTATGAACGTGCAGAAAAAGAGCCATCCTTGCCGCGTCTGATTGCGCTCGCGGACTTGTTCGGTGTGTCGCTGGACTACCTCGTAGGCTTTGAGGAAAAATGATGAAGTGCAGCTAAAAACTGATGATATTTCTGACAAAACATGATGAAACTATTGACAAATAGAACGAATTAGTTATATAATATAAATGAAGGGTTATACTATGTTTGAGATAGAATTTTATAAAGATAAGAATGAATATTCCGAAACAAACGAATGGCTTGCGGAACTGAACAAAAAGGCTGTCACCAGCAAAGACCACCGTATTCGGTTAAAAAAGTTTTATGAATATCTTGAACTTTTGGCGCATTATGGAACATTCGCAGGAGAACCGGCAATGAAACCGTTAACCGGCACGGAATTTTGGGAATTGCGCCCGACACGAGACAGGGTGATTTTTTGTTCATGTCATTGAAAACAGGTTTTTGTTGCTCAATCATTTCGTTAAGAAAACAAAAAAGACGCCGCCGAGGGAAATTGAAAAGGCGCGGCGTATGCTGAAAGATTATATGGAAAGGAGCAAAGAAACATGAGTAAAGCATTAATGTGGGATGACGTAAAAAAGAATTTAACTGCACTTACGCAGGATGATATTGACGAAATTGACTTGAAGGTGAAAATTATAGGCGAAATTTTAGAAGCTCGGAAAAATGCAGGACTGACACAAGCAGAATTGGAAGCTCTCACGGGCATTAAGCAAACATTCATTGCAAGACTGGAAAATAACCATATGGACCCACAGCTTACAACTGTTTTGAAAATCTTGCGTCCTCTTGGATTGACATTGGATGTGGTTCCTATCAGTCAGGGAACAGGCGTGCATGAATGATATATAATCTGGAAAAGAACCGTCCTTTCCCCGTCTGATTGCACCCATGGACTTGTTCGGCGTGTCGCTGGACTACCTCGTAGGCTTTGAGGAAAAATGAAAAGATATATCTGAGAAAAATAAAAAAAGCACCGGCGTGACCGCTCTAATGGCAACCGGTGCTTTTGTTATATTTTTTTAAACCAATTTCAAATATTCATCCAACTGTTCTTCTTCTAAAGCTGCAACCAAGGCGGCGAACGGCTGCAAATCACCATTCACTGCATATGCTTCTAGTGAATGATAGTATTCAAGTCTTGTTTCTTTTGCAATAGAAACAGGCAAGAATCCATAGGAAAGCAGTTGATAATTCATCAGCAGCCTGCTTGTACGTCCATTGCCATCTATAAATGGATGTATCCGTACAAATTCAGCATGTGTCCAAGCGGCAAGTTCTATCGGATTCAGGTCTGACCTGTTTGGGAGTTGCTGAAAAAAATCTTTTATTTGTATATACATTTCATTTCCGGCAGGCGGTGTAAAATCTGCCCCGCTGATACGCACTTCCTGATTTCGATAGATACCGCCAACAATAATATTTTCAGTCAATATGGCGTGCAAATCCTTAACGACATTCTCTGTTAAGGGTTTTTGTTGTACAATACATTCTTTTACATATTCATAAGCCTTTTTATGGTTTGTGACTTCATAAATTTCCCTAAGCGTTTTACCGCCGATTGCAACACCGTCTTCCAAAATGACCTTTGTTTCCATAAGTGTGAGCGTATTGCCCTCAATGGCGGTAGAGTTATGCGTAAACCTAAGTTCAAAATCCTTTTCATAGGAAGAAATTGTAACAGCGTTTATGTTAGATTTGTGTTGTTCATATTTCTGCTTTTTTTCTAAAATTTTATGAAAATCCATAACAATACCTTCTTTATCAATGTGTCCATCTCCGACGCTCCGCGACTTTTATGGTCGGCGAGGTGGCGACGCTTTTGATTTTATAATAGTCACTTTGTGACTATTATACCATGTCCGCAACGCGGGCTGGTATAATTTTGCGCATCGCCGGTTTCGAGCGAAGCGATGAAACAATTCGGCGGCGCTTTCGATTTATAATAGTCACTTTGTGACTATTATACCATGTCCGCAACGCGGGCTGGTATAATTTTGCGCA
>CATIYX010000342.1 GCA_949739095.1 uncultured Clostridia bacterium
ATACGGTTCTCTGCTAAAAATTCCAATGTCTTTTGTGTAAATGCCATGGGGTTCTCAACTCCTGTCTCCTTCTGTCAGCATATCGGAAATCTTTGTCACGTCACCCGCACCCATGGTGATAATGAGTTCGCCGGGCGCCGCGTTTTCTTTGAGATATGCTGCAATATCGTCAAATTCTTTCATATAAAAAGTGGAAACGCCCCTTTGTTTGATTTCTCCCGCCAGCATTTTGGAGGAAACGCTGCCATCGTCGATTTCACGTGCGGCATAGATATCTGCCAAAATCAGCGTATCCACACCTTCGAATGCGTGGATAAACCCATCAAAAAATTCTTTGGTACGTGAATAGGTATGCGGCTGGAACACGCACCAAATTTTACGGTAGCCGAGCTGCTGCGCCGCGGACAGCGTTGCCTTGATTTCCGTCGGATGATGGGCGTAGTCGTCATATACATCCGCGCCCACACAGCGTCCTTTATATTGGAACCGCCGGTCCACGCCGCTATAGTTTGCCAGCGCGCGGGCGGATTTGTGTATATCCAGACCCAATCCATAGGCAACAGATAGTGCCGCAAGGGAATTGAGAATGTTGTGGTTACCCGAAACCTGCAACGTTACAGTGGTCAAAACATTGTTTTGAATCTCTAAATCATAGCAGGTTTTGCCTTTTTCCTGCCGGATGTTCCGCGCGGCAACATCCAAATGTTCCGCTGTGATACCAAAGCGAATCAGCTTCATGTCCGCGCTGCCGGCAATGTCCATCACATCCGCGTCATCCGCATTCACTGCCAAGAAACCGTCGTAAGACACCTGTGCCACAAAATCGCGGAACGCGCCTTGATAGTCCTCTTTGTCTTTATAGTAGTCCAGATGGTCAGGCTCTGCATTGAGTACCACAGCACAATAGGGGTAAAAATCCAAAAAACTGCGGCAATATTCACAGGCTTCCGCCAGAAAATATGGTCCCTGCCCCAGTTTCAGATTGCCGCCAATGGTTTTCAGGTTGCCACCCACCAAAATCGTGGGGTCGCAGCTGTCCGCCAGCAAAATTTCCGACAACATGCTGGTGGTGGTGGTTTTTCCATGTGTGCCGCTGACAGCAATGGAATAGGGGTAGTCTTTCATGATTGCCCCCAGCAATTCGGACCGTCCAATGGTTTGAATACCTTGCTGCCGTGCCGCTGCCAGTTCCGGATTGTCGTCGCTGATTGCCGCCGTATAGACCACCAGCGTCGCGTCCATGACGTGGGACGCTTCCTGTCCCAGATAAAAGGTCAGCCCCAGCTTTTCCAGTTTACGAACACCGGGCGAAGTTTCGCGGTCGGAACCCGACACGCGAAATCCTTTCACAAGCAGGATTTCCGCCAGCGCGCTCATACTTACACCACCCACGCCGATGAAATGAATCCGGTCTCCTTTTTGTAGATTGTCTATCTCGAATTTCTGCTCCATTAAATCCCAACTCCTACTTTCTTCCTATATAATATATCATATTTTTTTGCAATGTGTTTTGGGGTCCGTCAGGTTAGCTTTCTCCCAAGTTCCGCTACGGATACGCGTACCACGGAGAGGACAGGCACCGCTTTTTACTTTTCTGAGGTGCATTCAGCCGGAATAAGTCCCACTTGTGAAGAAATTCCCGTCTCTTTTAAAACAGAGTCATTAAATTCCCATTATATTCTATTATACGATAAAAGTTTCCTTTTATAAATACATTCTAAGATTTTCTACAAATCATACAAACAAGGAGGGAAGTTTTGCACAATTACGGACAAACATTGGTGGAGTTGCATAATTTATCCAGCAAGAGCTGTAATGATTGCACAAAAATGGAAGAACTTTTACATTTCGGTAACAAAAATGTATATTTTACGAAACCTCTGGCATATAATAGGGACATAGGAGAAAATACTACATTCTTCACAAAGGAAATGCCTGTCCTTTGATGAAAATAATAAAAAATGGAGGAAATAAATAAAATAATTGGCTATATTAAACAATAAAACTGTTGTTGCAAGAGATTTTTGATGAAGTTGACATTGAAATCCTTTTGTAGTACAATGAAGGTCAATCGGACCCGACAACAATTTAGTAAATATTTTGTAACCGATTTGTTTCTTTTAGAATGATGAAACCACGTTGTGAAACATATAGGAATCAGACAGATTTTGAAAGGACGGAATAAATATGATAGGCATAAAAAGTATGAAGCTGCCGAGGTTCGGGTCACAGAACCTGCTGGCAGCGAAAGAATGGATTGTATCGAAACGAATATGGGTGGCATTGTTTGCTGCAATGACATTGCTTGCAACGGTAGGCGGTGTAATGATGCAGGTACGTGCTGTCACAGTGTTTGATGGTGAAAATCAGGTACAGCTACGGACGCTGAAACAGACTGTTGGCGATGTGCTGGCAAAGGAAGGCATTGTCCTGAATGAAAAAGATGAGATTTCTCCGGCGCTGGATATGAAGCTTCACCGCGAGGACAGTATTGTGATTCGGCGGGCATTTGATTTGACGCTGATGAACGGAACCGAAGCGGTCAGCATACGCACAGTGGGCAAGCCTGTTTCTGATATTTTGATTGAAAACGGCATTGTGCTGGGTGAAATGGATGTGGTCAGTCCTGCACTGGATACGGTTGTTACACCGGAGACACAAATCCATGTAACACGCGTTGCGCTGGACGCAGTGGCGGAATATGTGGAAATCCCCTATGAAACAATTGAAAAACCCAACAGTCAGTTGGACCGCGGTACACGCAATGTCGTACAGCAGGGTGTGGCGGGACAAAAAGAAGTGGTATATAACGTTGTCACGCAAAACGGCGAACAGACTGCCAAAGACTGGGTAGGCGAGCGCATTGTGACAGAACCGGTGAGTGAAATTGTGGAATATGGCACGAAATCTCCCATGCGCAGCACGGAGACACTGTCGTCCCGTAGCGGAGAACATGCAGCGCGGCAAGCGTCAGCAGGTGGTTTTTCCTATAGCCGTGTGCTTACCTGCAATGCAACAGCATATGATTTATCATATGAAAGCTGTGGCAAACATCCGGGCGAGCCGGGATATGGTGTAACGGCAAGCGGCATGAAAGCAGGTCCGGGCGTGGTTGCGGTTGACCCGCGCGTGATTCCGCTGGGCACCCGTTTATACATTGCATCTACAGATGGTACTGCTGACTATGGCTATGCAATTGCGGGCGATACAGGCGGTGCAATCAAGGGTAATAAAATTGATTTATTCTTCTCCACTGCATCTCAGGTACGGCAGTTTGGCAGAAGAAATGTCACGGTTTATGTGTTAGACTAATCGCGGACGGTCTGCGGATTTGTCCATATATACAAAAAGACAGGTTTCTCAAGGTGGGAAGCCTGTCTTTTTGATTTGCAATACTTTTGTGGAAAGATATTTTTGAATGTCCCCTGCGGTTCGCTCCGAATCTATCGCCCTTGAAAATGTCTCCCAAATTTACTTCGAATATGTTCTCTCGTGAAAAACAGCCGTGACTCTCTGCCTCGAAGTTACTGTATACCCGCAATGAGTGGCAACAGTTCTTCCGTCAGCAAGCCGTCCATCAGAAGGGCATAACTTATGCCCGCGTCCTGCCATGTGGCAATATAGACCAGTCCTGCATTGCCGCGCAGCGATACAGAGAGCGTTCCGACCGCTTGCACTGTCATCTCATCATAGTCATTATAGTCGCCGCTGATGTCGCCGATTCCGCTGGCGGCGCGGAAGGTGAAAGACATAGCGCCGTCGTAGGTGAGTTGCACCATATCGTCTCCCAGCAATGCAATGCCGGACAGGGTGCAGCCTTCCGGTAATCCGGCGGGGGCGCGGAATGCAAAACCGCAGACCGCGCGCAGGGCGGCAAGAGAGGCGAATTCCTGCTCAGAATAGAGTCCGTCCGGCAATCTGCTGCCACCACCTCCGCCGGCAGAGGGCAGGGACTGTTCCGTTTTTGGCGGCGCAGTGGGGGACACGCCGGTAGTCGGTCTTGATTCTGTAAAACCGGTTCCGCTTACTGTGCCGCTAACAGGAGAAGAGGAAGGAAGTGGCTGCTGCAAGGGCGGGGAATCCAAGCCCGCGGTCTGTGTGGATTTTTTGGTCATTTCAGAATAGTCGGCTATCGTCGCTGTTTCGTTTGACAACGTAGTACTGCCGGATTCCATGGTTGTCGCCGCTGCATCTATCGGAAAAGGACCGCTTTCGCGTGCGGCTTCCGTTTTGTGGTCAGAGACTGCCGGTGACCGGAAATCCATGCTG
>CATIYX010000343.1 GCA_949739095.1 uncultured Clostridia bacterium
GCACAAAAAGTGGGCATGGGCAAAGATGTAGCAGAAACATATCCCGCGGCGATGCAGGTGTTTGATGAAGCAAATGCGGCGCTGGGATTTGATATCAAACAAATGATTTGGGAAGGCGACGACGAAACGCTGATGATAACAGAAAACACGCAGCCGTGTATCGTGACGGTGGAAGCGGCGATTTTGGCAGTGCTGCAAGAAAACGGCGTGACGGCGGACGTGACGGCAGGCTTAAGCCTTGGCGAATACAGCGCGCATATTGCGGCAAATTCCATTGCATTCACGGAAGCGGTCAGACTGGTGCGCAAACGCGGAAAATATATGCAGGAAGCGGTTCCTCTGGGCGTTGGCGGTATGGCGGCGGTTTTGGGACTGGCAAACGAGGACGTGGAAGCGGCGTGCCGCGAAGCGCAGGAAGCAGGCGCAGGCTATGTTGCGCCGACCAACTATAACTGCCCGGGACAGTTGGTCATTGCAGGAGAAAAAGCGGCGGTGGAAAAAGCGTGTGAATTTGCGTCTGCCAAAGGCGCGAAACGTGCGAAACCACTTCCGGTCAGCGCGCCGTTCCACTGCGCATTGCTGGAGCCGGCAGGAGAAAAACTGGCGGGCGAACTGGAAAACGTGCCGGTAGGGGAAATGCAGATGCCTGTCTATACGAATGTGACAGCGCAGCCGGTACCGGCGAAAAAAGATATTAAAGAAATTTTGGTGAAACAGGTCAGCAGTCCGGTACGCTGGGAAGCGACGATCCGAAACATGATAGCGGACGGTGTGGATACCTTTGTGGAAATTGGACCGGGAAAAACCTTGACGAGCTTTGTGAAAAAAATCGACCGTGAAGTGACAGCGATGAATGCAGAAGATGTGGCTTCACTGCAAGCGGTTTTAGCACATTTCGGAAAGTAAAAAAGGGAGGGTACATAGATGGATTTAAAGGGGAAAACAGCAGTTGTGACCGGTGGCGCGCGCGGTATTGGAAAAGCGGTTGCGCTGAAACTGGCAGGACTGGGCGCGAATGTAGTAATTTGCGATATACCCGGTTCTCAGGATGCGCCGGAGACGGTGGCGGAACTGGAAAAAATGGGTGTGAAAGCGGCATTTCTGCCCGGTGATGTACGAAATTTGACGGAAATGGAAGAACTTATGAAAACTGTTGCGACGGATTTCGGCAGTGTGGATATTTTAATTAACAACGCCGGAATCACGCGGGATAATTTGCTGATGCGCATGGATGAAAAATCTTGGGACGACGTGCTGGATATCAATCTCAAAGGCGCGTGGTGCTGCACCAAAGCGGTTTGCCGCCAGATGTTTAAACAGCGTAGCGGACGCATTGTCAACATGTCCTCAGTGGTAGGGGTGATGGGGAATGTTGGGCAAATCAACTATGCGTCCTCCAAAGCAGGACTGATTGGTATGACAAAATCGGTTGCCAAAGAATTTGCAGCGCGCGGCATTACTTGCAACGCGGTTGCTCCGGGCTTTATCCAGTCGGATATGACAGATAAACTGCCTGATGAAGTAAAACAGGAATATTTGGGTGGAATCCCGCTGAAAAAGTTTGGTACGGTGGACGATATTGCCAATGCGGTGGCATTTTTGGTCAGCGACATGGCAAGCTATATCACCGGTCAAGTGCTCCAAGTAGACGGCGGGTTGTTGATGTAAAGAAAGGGAGGATTACAGCATGTTTGAACGGGTACAAGAAGTGTTGGCAGACCAACTTGGTCTGGAGGAAAACGAAATTAAACCGGAATCCAAACTGAAAGAGGATTTGGGCGCGGATTCGCTGGATATGGTAGAACTGATTATGGCAATGGAAGAAGAGTTCGACGTAGAAATTCCTGATGAGGAAGCACAGAATATCCGCACCGTGGCAGATGCTGTAAACTAC
>CATIYX010000344.1 GCA_949739095.1 uncultured Clostridia bacterium
AATTTTATGAGGAAACACACCAAACATTTTTTCTTCCAAATTATATTTGGGTATGCCATAATGGTAATATAACGCCGCCTGCGCCCCCCAGCAGATATGTAGCGTACTGGTGACATGATTGCGTGTCCAGTCCATGATGGTACATAATTCTTTCCAGTAGGTAGTTTTCTCAAATTCCATATGCTCCACCGGCGCGCCGGTGATAATCATTCCATCATAGTTCTGATCTTTAATTTCGTCAAAGGAATGATAAAAATGCTGCAAATATTCCTCCGGTGTGTTTTTAGACCGATAGGTCGACGTGCGGAGCAGTTCCACTTCCACCTGCAACGGCGTGTTCCCCAGCAACCGCATGAGCTGCGTCTCCGTTGTAATTTTTGTCGGCATGAGATTTAAAATGATAATCCGCAGCGGTCGGATATCCTGATGAATCGCCTTTTTCTCCGGCATGACAAAAATGTTCTCCGATTGCAGTTGTTTTTTTGCCGGCAGTTTATCAGGTATTTTAATAGGCACTGCTTCCACCTCTTTCCTCTTCTTTGATATGATAGTAATATTATTATATCAAACCTGCCATGCATAATCAAGAGTATTTTTCTCCATACTAAAAAATAAACGGAAAGGAAGTGTTTGGATTGAACGAATCTCAGCCGGCACAGGAACCTGCACAAGAAGAAACTCCCTCCGAAGAGAAAAAAAACAATATTGAATCCTTTGGCTCCACTGCCATTAAAAGCAAGGCGGGCGACTTATATTGTCTGTCCATCATTGGACAAATTGAAGGACACAGTGTTCTTCCACCACAAACAAAGACTACCAAATATGAACACCTGATTCCCTTAATTGTTTCTGTTGAAGAAGATCCGGATATTCAAGGTATGTTGATTATCCTGAACACGGTAGGCGGCGATGTGGAGGCAGGACTTGCCATAGCAGAACTCATCAGTGGCATGAACAAACCCACTGTTTCATTAGTGCTGGGCGGCGGTCACAGTATCGGTGTGCCGCTGGCAGTCTCCGCAAACTATTCTTTCATTGCACCCTCCGCCAGCATGACGCTGCACCCCATCCGCATGAACGGCACAATTATCAACGCCATTCAAACCTTTGACTACCTTGCAAAAATGCAGGAACGTGTGGAACATTTCATTGTCAGCCACTGTGGAATTGACAAGAACGAGCTGGACCGCTTAATGATGAACACCAATCAGCTTGCCAATGATGTTGGCACCGTCATTTATGGTCCCGATGCGGTGCAATGCCGTCTTATTGACGAAATCGGTTCTCTTTCCGATGCACTTGCCAAGCTTTATAGCCTGATTGATGCACGCAAAAAAAGCAAAGATACTTCAAAATAGAATATATTGGGAATCAGAACAGACTTTATCTCGCGCTAACTTACCACCCATTTTTTTATTTCCGGTCAGACGAATCTGCCTTTGCATTTGTGGTATAATAGTCACAAAGTGACTATTATAAAATCAAAAGCGCCGCCGAATTGTTTCATCGCTTCGCTCGAAACCGGCGATGCGCAAAATTATAC
>CATIYX010000345.1 GCA_949739095.1 uncultured Clostridia bacterium
AAGAAAAAATGGCGACCCGAAAGGGACTCGAACCCTTGACCTCTAGCGTGACAGGCTAGCGTTCTAACCAGCTGAACTACCGGGCCATAAATTCATTTGTAACAGAAAATATTTTATCATTATTTTATCCGCTTGTCAAGAGCTTATGTTATTTTTTCTATAAGAATTCTTAAAATTTGATAGAAAATATTTCCGGCGTGGAGAGGGAAACGGAGACCGGGACATTATTATTTGCAATTTTGCAAAAATTGTGATACACTAAACAGGTAATATAAATCGGAATTGTTTTGAATGAATACAGCATGGAGGAAAAACGGCATGAGAAAATTGCGTTTGCCGAAGAAACAACATAGCATACGGTTTCAATGGATGAAAGCATTTTTGTTGATTATGATTATAGCCGTGTTGTTAAATATTGTGGCATATACTTTATCCATGAATGAATGGGAAGAACAAATGGCGCAGACGAACCGTTCTTTTTACAAACAAGTACAGAGCAAAGTGGATACTATGATTTGTTCTCTTGAGCAGGCAAGTCTTGACTTATATTTAGACGCCTCTGCGCTTGCGCTATCCAGACCACAGCAGCAACAGAGACTGGATGCCGGAATGTTGGAGAGTACGGCGAAAATGTTTGCGGATATGGATACAGCACTACGCGATACATATCGGAGTTATTATTTTTTGAATAATGTAACCGGTGTGGTTTCTGTGCAGGGATTTCAAAGCGCGCAGGAATATTTTCAGGAAAATTTTAGTTTTTTTGATATGTCCTATGATACCTGGCTGCAATGGATGCAGTCAGTAAGTAGTGAGGATTATATTCTGGTCAATGGGAAGCAGGAAGGAAAACGGTATATCTTTTTTAAATATATCATCGATTATGCGGCAGTGCAGCCGTCAAGTTTTATTTCGGTAGTGGAAGACAGCTCTATTGGGAAGATGGCAGCAGAAGCCCCTTTTTTTGCGGAAAGCTATTTTTTTGTACTTAACGATAAAGAGCAAATTGTAGCAGCAAACACAGACGCCGCACCTTATCTGGAAAAATTGGGACATCTTGAGGAGAATGAGGGAACATTGCACCAGCGTATGGGAGGCAAGTCTTATATGGTGACCTACACGACTTCGCCGCTGAACAACTGGAAATATGTTTATATCACCCCCAAAAGTGTATATATGAAAAGCACAAATACCATCAAATATATTTTATATGGTACGCTTCTGGTTAGTATTATCATAGAATTGCTATTGATTGCACAGTCTGTTAAAAAACAATATATGCCAATCAAAAAAATCATGAACATGGCAAATGTGGACAGTGAAGGGAATGAATATGCTGCATTAGAACAGATTGTACGTGAATTGGGTGATGCCAAACGACAGGTGCATGGCGCTGCATATGCACAAAAGGAATTGATGCGTTCGCGTTTTATTGCGAATCTGCTCAGTGGACTGGTTATGAAGGAAAATATGTCCAAAGAATATATGCAGACGCTGGATATTGCGTTTCCTTATCCATATTTTGCGGTTGCCGCCTTTTATCTGAGCGATTATTTATATTTATTTGAAGAAGATGACTCCATCACGGAATATGAACGTTATGATATGATGAAAACCATCATCATTAATATTTTTACGGAAATTGCAAATGAATATAATACAAAAGTATATTTTACAAGCCAAAGCAATACGCTGGCGTGTATTATGAACTTGCCGCAGGAGGCGAAGACAGAAACAGCAGCGTGCAGTATTGTACAAAAAACGGCAGAAAATATTTTGAAATATTTTCAGGTGCATTATGCCAGCGCGCTGAGTAATGTTGTTTCGGCGGTGGAGGAGTTAAATGCCGCCTATACAGAGGCGATGACAGGCGTGGAATACCTCATGATGATGGATGAAACCTATTTTGTGGAATATAAAAATATTGAGCGGGCTGAATATGACCAATATACTATGCCGCCTGGCGTGCATGGAGAAGTTGTTCGGCTAATGAAGCAAAAAAAGACAGTAGAGGCATATGATAAAATTGTGGCGCTGATTGACGATTGTCATACGCAGCAGGAATTTTCACCGCGCTTTTTCCGCTATTTGATATATGATATAACAGGCCAACTGCTTGGTGAATTTAAGCAATATATTAATGAGGACGATGCGGTTGTCAAAGAGCTATTTCGTACTAAAATTGCAACAAAACAAGATATTGAACAAGTGAAACAGTTGCTCAGACAACTGGTAGAACAGATTGTGGCAAATTGGGAAGAAAAGAGCGAAACAATAGACGGGGGCAAGACCAGAAGGGAAAAATTGGGGGCAGCAATTAAACAATATATTGAAGAAAACTATTATGATTCTAACTTAAATGTTTCTATGATTGCAGATGTGTTTGAATTTGTGCCGACTTATATCTCCAAATGTTTTAAAGAAAGTGAACAGATTGGTATTTTAGATTACATCAATATGGTACGGATACATCATGTGAAAAAATTATTACTGGAGACAGATTTGACGCTGGAAAAAATTGCGGGTCAAACAGGATTTAACAATATTTCAACATTTAACAGAACATTTAAAAAGATGGAAGGTATCACAGCAGGTGAATATAAAAAGTATATGCTGAGCCGGTAAAACAGGCGGAAGGAGGGAATCGTTTGAAGGGGAAAAACATTCTTTGTGGCGTAGCAGCGATTGCAGTGGCTGCGCATCTGTGTGCCTGCAGTGGTGGAGACAGCGACATGTGGCTGTCAGGGAACAGTACAGACGACTATCCGCAGGAGACGGATGTAGAACTGGTCTATTGGGTAGATAATCCTGCAGGTGTCCGTATGGAATCCTATACAATGAACAGTACGCCATTTAAAAGAGAACTGGAAAAACAGACGGGAATCCGTGTGAAATATGTCCATCCGCCGTGGGACCAGGAAAAACAAAATTTTTCGCTTATGATTGCCTCTAATGATTTGCCGGATATTATTGAATATGACTGGAAACAATATGCCGGTGGTGTAGAAAAAGCGATTCAGGATAATGCAATCATTAATTTAAAACCATTATTAGAAAATATATCCCCTAACTTAAAGACATTTTTGGAAAAGAATCCAGAGATT
>CATIYX010000346.1 GCA_949739095.1 uncultured Clostridia bacterium
AGTCCAAAGCCTTTTTCTCCTGCAAGCGCTTCACCGCTTAATTTCAGTAACACTCGTTTGTATTTCGGCGCCATTTTTGTTCCTCCTATTCAGCTATCTAGGTACCCTCTCTTGGGGGAGCGGGGAATTATATCTGTTTGTATAACAAGAGCCTGTCATAAGCACACAGATACACATTTACATATATTATAGCACAAAGAAAATATGAAATCAATGGAAAAAGTAAAAATATATTTATGAAAACAGCGTGGGCGAAAAAGGAAGAGGAGTAAAAATAATTTTGATGAAAAAAATATAGAAAAGCCCTCTCATATGCCGAGCAAAAAGTGGCGTTATAAGAGGACTTTAAATGATTTGAAAATCTGTTGTACAAAGCGCTTTGTACCAATCTGATTTTGGAAGCAATTATAACAATTCTGCGCGTAGCTCTGCCGGTGATTTCGGCGATAGCAGTGTAAAAGGAATGTCAAGCACTGTTTTTGCGCCTATCTCGCCACCTTGTGCCAGACGATAAACCGCACGGGCATAGGCAACCAGCACACTTGCTGTGAATTCCGGATTGCTGTCCAGTTTCAAAGAGAATTCCATGACATGGCGGTTTTTGTTATCCGCACCCGTTTTTCCGCCACGGATGACAAAGCCGCCGTGGGGAATTGCCTGATGGTCCTTTTCAAATTCTTCTTCTGAAATAAAATGAACAACGGTGTCATAATCAGCGAAATAATTTGGCATTTCACAGATAGTTTTTTCGATTTTAGCAGTATCTGCGCCTTCTTCCGCCACCACAAAACATTCGCGCAGATGTTTTTCACGTGTACTCAATGCAGGGTTCTCGCCGCTGCGTGCACGGTTTACCGCTTCCTCGATTGGAATGGTATATTGAACGCCGCGTTTTACACCCTCTACGCGACGGATGGCATCGGAATGTCCCTGACTGACGCCTTTCCCCCAGAAAGTATAGGTTTCGCCGCAGGACAAAACAGAGGAAAAGAGCGCGCGTTGCAAGGAAAACAGTCCGGGATCCCAGCCAACAGAAATCAGTCCGATGTGACCGCTTGCCTTTGCGCTGCTATCTACTGCTGCAAAATATTCCGGAATTTTTGCGTGTGTATCAAAGCTATCCACGGTATGAAACAGTTTTGCAAATGCAGGACCTTGCTCGGGCAAATCAGTCGCACTGCCGCCGCAAAGAATCATAACGTCTATTTTATCTTTCCACGCGTCACAATCATCTATAGAATACACGTTGCAGGGGAGTACCGGTGTCAGTGTTTTGGGGTTGCGGCGGGTAAAAATACCGACCAGCTCCATATCAGGATTTTGACTGATTGCGAGTTGAACGCCACGTCCTAAGTTGCCGTAGCCTGCAATACCAATTTTGATAGACATATAGAATACCTCCTCTTATGTTTTGAAAATATTTATAATAAAGCATTATAACATAAAATAAAAAAAAATAAAAGATTTTTTTGAGAAATTTTGAAAGAACGTGGAACATAACCTGCATATTGACAGTTTGATTTATCAGTTTCTATTAAAAAAGTATGTAATTATGAAAGATAGAAAGTCGAAAAATGCTTTTTGAAAAATGGTGTCATGAAGTATTTACACAGTGGTAAAAATAGTATATAATAGATAATAATTTTAGGAAGAAAAATGGAGGAACAAATAATGGTTAATCCCATGTCACTATTTTTAATGTCAACATCGTTTTTATTATCGCTGATTTTGCCGCTGGGCGTTATCATTTTTCTTTGTGCCACTAAGAGAATTTCCTTCAAAGGTGTTTTTGCTGGTATAGGACTGTTTTGCATGACAGAGATTGTATGGGTGTTGTTGTTTAGCGCCTTGTTTAGCATTGGTGGTGTAGGGGCATTTATGAATGCAAATTTTTGGCTGGCAAGTCTGGTGCAGTCAGCAGTGATGGCAATTATGATGGCGTTTGGACGCTATTATATGAACAAAAGTATGCTGAGTGATATTTCGACATGGCGCGGCAACTGCGCTTTTGGTTTGGGCTATGGTTTTGCCTATTCCGGCATGTATTTTAGCGTTCAGATATTAAACGATATGATGGCGGCAGTGACGATTAATCAGGAACTGGAAGATGAGACGGCACAGAGCGCCATTGCTTATGTACTGGAGAACCAAACACGTCTGATGGAGACGCAGCCTCTGGAATTTTTGCTTCCGGGTGCAGCAGCGTTGGCGGGCATCGTCATTCAGGTTGCGCTTTGTTTGGTGGTGTTGTATGCTATTCGGCAGAATAAAATGCTCTTTGTTGGGGGGGCGGCAGCCGTACAGACAGTGATTTATGTTGCGTACGATTTGCTGCAAAACGCCTTTGGCGTATGGTATTCCGCGTCAGTTTTTGTGCTATGTGCAATAGGGGGGATTTTTTGGATTGTGAAATCAAAAGATATTTTTGATGACGAGATCAAAAGACCGTTCAGCCGCCGTTCTCCGCTGTTATAGAGTAAGAGTGGTAGAGTATGTATGTGGAAGAAATACTGAATTTATTTTATGAAAATGAAAAGGAAGAACAACGGTTTTCTACCAGACACGGGATGGTTGAATTTATAACGACAAAAAAATACATCAATAAATACTTAAAAAAAGCGATAGAATTTTGGAAGTAGGCTGTGGAACAGGTGCTTATACACTACATTACGCACGTCAAGGATACGAAGTAGACGCAGTGGAATTAGTGCAAAAAAATTTAGAGATATTGCGGCAAAATATGCAGCCGTCTGATAATGTGCGCGCTGTGCAAGGAAATGCGCTGGACTTGTCCAGATATGCAGATAATACATTTGATAGTACTGCTGTTAGGACCTATGTATCATTTATTCAATATGGAAGATAAAATACAATGTCTGCGGGAAGCGATACGTGTCACCCAAAAAGGCGGTATTATGTTTATTGTCAATTTGATGCGTCCATGGTGCAAGCAGGGTTTATCCGAAATTTATATGACTTTTTGGTGGAAAATCGTTTGCTGGATACGGAAAGCTATACGCCAATCAGTAACCCGAACGGAATTTTTGAACTATACAGAAAAGAACAAATCGACGCATTAGATGAACAATTCTATTGCAGACGACTGCATTATGTGGGAACAGATATGTTTA
>CATIYX010000347.1 GCA_949739095.1 uncultured Clostridia bacterium
AGTGCACAAAGAAAATCGGGAGAAAAATACAAAAAAACACTTGCAAAGTTGCGTAGAATTGGTATAATATTAAAGAAGGTATAAATATTACAAAAGAAAAATCATATCGCTGCAACAGAGGATGAGAGGGAAACGATGAAGAAAAAGAAAACAAAATTCAAGTTTCATAAATTGCTAATCGTTGCAGGCATTATTATATTTCAGTCCTATTTGATTTTAACGATTATTATGCAGCAATTTTCTATTGCGGAAAGCCAGCAGGAGTTGGCCACATATCAGCAGGAATTAGCCGATGAACAGGAAAAATCGGTACAGCTTGACAGCCAAATGCAGCAGCAGAACGACCCGGCTTATATGGAACAGTTGGCGAGGGAGAAATTGGGGCTTTATAAAAGCACAGAGAAAATATTCATTGATGGCTCCAATCGGTAGAAGAAAACCAACCAGATAGTGGTTTGATATAGATAAAAAAACCTTGGCAGACAAAATATAAGGAGGAAAAGAGTCGTATGCCGCTTGAAGTGGGAACAATTGTGGAAGGAAAAGTCAAAAGTATTGCACCATTTGGCGCATTTGTGGAATTGGGGGAAGGGAAGACGGGCTTAGTACATATTTCGGAGATTTCTACAGAATATGTTAAAAGCATTGAGGACCACATCAAACAGAACGATGTGGTAAAAGTGATGATATTATCTGTGGATGAAAAAGGAAAAATTAACCTGTCTATTAAAAAAGCAATGGAAAAAATGCCAAAATCGTCAAAGCCTGCAGAAGTCAATTTTTCAAAACCAAAGGCAGCTTTGGGATTTGAAGATATGATGGCGAAATTCAAACAGGAAAGCGATGAAAAAATGCAGAGTTTGAAAATTGGCAAAGAACCGCGTCGAAATCGTTATAGTCAATAATAGGGCGTGGCTTCTGTTGGTCTATATAAAAAAGAATATATAAATCCGTATCTGTACAGGCAGATACGGATTTTTTTGATGTTTTGATAAATACTATGACGAAAAATGTTAAAATATGGTTTGAAAAAGAAGGGAGAATATGGTATGATACAGAAGAGGTTTTTAGTTTTCTTTTAGAGCAGAATGGGAAAAGTAAAAAAATAAGGAGAAAGCATATATTTGTGGGAAGTACGAAAGGAGACGATGTCATGAAACGGCTTTTATGTATAGGGCTTGTAATATGCTGTGTGATGGGGATTCTCAGTGGTTGCGGCAGTGATGTGACGGAGCAGACAGCAGAGGTGCAGATTGAAGTATCGGAGGGTGCGACAACGACGGAAATTGCCACGTTACTGAAAGAAAACGGTATCATCAAAAATGAGAAAAAATTTATCAAAGAGTCGCAAAAGAGCGGTAACGATCAAAAATATAAAAGTGGAGTTGCTGTACTGCATGGCGGAATGCAACTGGAAGAAATTATGGATGTTTTGGTGAATCAAATGCAGCCATCCGGCATTAAGGTGACAGTGCCGGAAGGATATAATCTGGATGAAATTACGAAATTGTTGGTGGAAAAAGAACTGATTGATGAAAAGGAATGGAAACAGGAACTACGGGAAGGTGAGTTTGACTATTGGTTTTTGAAAGATACGAATCTGCCCAAGGGAACTTACCGTCTGGAAGGATTTTTGTTCCCCGACACCTATCGTGTGAAGGGAGGATCCAGCGAACATGATATCCTTGATATGATGTTGAAACGATTTGATAATATCTATATACAGGAATATCAGGACAGAGCAAAAGAACTGGGCTTTAGTGATTTAGAAATACTGACGCTGGCATCCATTATAGAAAAGGAAGCGTCGGTGGATTTGGATAAAGTATCCTCAGTGTTTCATAATCGGTTGAAAGACCCAAAATATAAATATTTAGAATCCTGTGCTACTGTGATTTATGTCACAGGAGAAAAGAAGGAACGTTTGACCTTGCAGGATACAAAAGTGAAATCACCATATAATACCTATATCAACCCGGGACTGCCGCCCGGACCGATTTGCAGTCCGGGCAAAGCGGCAATAGAGGCGGCTCTGTATCCGGCAAAAACAGATTATCTGTTCTTTTCCGCCAATGGAGACGGCACCAATTCTTTCTCTAAAACTTATGATGAACATTTAGCGAAACAGCCATAATAATAGGCGAAAATTTTGCTATATCGTAGAAAAAGATTGATTAGAACTAAAGAGAATGAGATAAATAATATGGTTTCAAAGTCAAAAGCATGGAGAGTGAACAAAAGTTGATGGAAAGTAATATCACGCCGGAGTTTATCATCCGGTATCTGCGCAGTCTGCCATATCCTGATTCCTCATTACTTCGGGAGATGGAACAATATGCGCAGCAGAGGTATATTCCGATTATTCAAAAAGAGGCAGCGCAGCTACTCCGTGTTTTGTCGCAACTTAGGCAGCCGGAGCGTATTTTAGAAATTGGTACGGCAATTGGATATTCGGCGCTGCACCTGCTTAAAGGACTGCGACCAGGCGGGAAATTGGTGACGATTGAAAAAGATCCTAGTATGACAGAACTGGCGTGGGAGTTTCTGGAACGTGCCGGCAAAAGCAGTCTGGTGGAACTGATTGAAGATGATGCGCTATGCGCCTTGGGACAGCTTGGCGGCAGCTATGACATAATTTTTATGGACGCTGCAAAAGGGCAGTATCAGGAATTTTTTGACCTTGCGTTTCCGCGACTGAATGCCGGCGGTATATTGATTTCTGACAATGTGCTCTATAAAGGATATGTGGCGGACGGGACGGTAGCGGAGCATAAACGACGGACGATTGTACAGCGGCTGCGGGCATATTTGGATATGCTGGTGCAGCATCCGCTGCTGGATACTTGTGTGATACCGATAGGGGACGGCGTGGCAGTGTCCGTCCGAAAATGGGAGAGTGAAGAACATGGCGAATAAAGTGGAATTATTGGCGCCGGCGGGCAGTTTAGAAAAACTGAAAATGGCGGTATTATATGGTGCAGACGCTGTTTACTTAGGAGGAGAAGAATTTTCTCTGCGGGAAGCGGCGGACAATTTCACCATTGATGAAATCAGAGAAGGAATTGCTTTTGCACATAATTATGGTGCAAAAGTTTATGCGGCAATCAATATCATTGCACATAATGAAGA
>CATIYX010000348.1 GCA_949739095.1 uncultured Clostridia bacterium
GCTATATCCGGCAGCGGCAATTCCAAGAATGTGTTGAATGCGGTGGAATATGCTAAGTCGCAAGGCGCTAAGGTGATTGGCTTGACCGGCTTTGGCGGCGGCAAATTAAAAGAGCTTTCTGACGTGTCCTTGCACGTGCCGGTGAACAGTATGCAGATAACGGAGGATATTCATATGGTGTTTGACCACCTGATGATGAGTATATTCTACCGGGATTTGGCTGGGATTGAGCATTTGAAATAAGTAAAAAAGTTTTGGAGTGTGGGTTATGCCTAAAGTTTCTGTGGTTATGCCGGTTTATAACGGGGAAAAATATTTGCGGGAAGCGATAGACAGTATTATAAACCAGACTTTTACCGATTGGGAATTTATTATAGTAAATGAATATGGCTCCAGTCAAGCAGCCACAGATATTTTGGCTGAATATGCCGCAATGGATCCTCGAATCAGGGTTATTCAGAATAAGGAACGGCTTAGAATTGCGGAATCCTTGAATGTGGGTTTGCGGGCGGCTAAAGGTGAATATATTGCCCGAATGGATGGAGACGATATATCCAGCCCAGAGCGCTTACAAAAGCAAGTTGATTATCTTGATAAACATCTTGATATTGATATATGTGGTTTGAAGGTAGCAATGTTTGGCGAGGGAGTTTGGGATTGGCGTGTTTATTATGGGGCGGATTATTTGCGTTGTGCGGCGTTGTTTTATACCCCTTTTGTTCATCCAACTGTGATGCTGCGCAAATTATCATTGATTGAAAATCATTTGGAATATGATCCACAGTTTTATTATTCGGAGGATTTTGATTTTTTTGTCAGAGCTGCTAAGCATTTGAAATTTGATAATTTGCCGGATAAAGATTTATATAGATACCGTTTTTTTTCTGATAATGCAACCAATGTTGGCGGTTCAAAGGGCATAGCATTTAATAAAAATGTGCTACGTCGCACAATGGCTGAATATGGTCTGAATTTTTTAGATGAAGAAATAACTTTATTATTACCCAATTCTTTTCCTAAGTCTAAAACGGCCGATGAATTTTTGGATAATCTGGAAAAGCTTGATTTGCTTTTGAAGAAAGTTTTTTTACAAAAAAAAGTTCAGGCTGAATATGGAATTGATATTTTGTTTCAGGTTTTGCACAGGGTTTGGTTGGATGCATTTGAGAAAAACCGATGGCAGCTCTGGGCAGATTCTGATGATCGGGTTGGTCTGGCGGTAAAGAGGGGATTGTTTAACAGAGAGTATTTTTATAAGTCCGTTAGATCTAATACAAACACAGCTCCTAGGGTTTCCGTGCTTTTGCCGACTTTTAACAGTGAAGAATATATTTTAGATACGGTTTACTCGCTTTTGGAACAGGATTATCCGAATTTTGAAATTTTGGTTGTTAATGAATATGGCTCCGATGATAGAACAGTTGAATGTTTGCAGCTGTTTAATGATTCTAGGATTCGCATTTTGCAGAACAATAAAAAAATGGGGCTTGCTGAATCGTTAAATCGGGGACTGCGTGAAGCTGTTGGCGAATATGTGGCCAGAGCAGATGCTGACGACGTCTATCCTAAAAATCGTTTGTCTAAACAGGTGGCTTTTTTGGATGAGCATGAGGATATTGCGGTATGCGGTTCCTGGCAGCGACATTTTGGCAAGCGCAATCTTGTGCATATGCCGCCGGCAACACCTGAGGAAATGCAAGCTAGTTTGCTGTTTAAATGTGAAGTATGTCATTCTACAATAATGCTGCGGCGAGAAGTATTTAAGCAGTTTAATTTATGGTATGATTCTGCGTATTTATCTGAAGATTACGAGCTTTGGACAAGGGCGGTGGAACATATTAAGTTTGCTACTATTCCAGAAATTTTGGGAGAGTATCGCTGGAATGGTGATAATATAACCGCAAAAAAAATGACTCAGCTTGATTTGGAGGCGCAAAGAATTGTTGCTTGCTCTCTAAAAAAGTATCTTAATATGGATATTCCTGATAATGATTTGATTTTGCTTTCTGGCTGGCAAAATCCTTTTTGCGATGGATTTTATGATCAAAAAGCTTTGCGTCAGGGAGAGGAAAAACTACTTAAGCAAATTGAAGAGCAGAACAAAAGAGTTCATTTTTATGACGATGAGGCTTTGGCAAATGTTTTAAGACAGCGGCGGGAGTGGGCTGGTATGCTCAAAACTGAGGTAATATCAGCAACAGAACCAGCTCAATCTAAGCTTGGATTTAAACAAAGAGTAAAGCGGGCAATAAAAAATAGTTTAAAGAAATTTTATAAGCCTTTCAAATGGCGTTATGAAGATAGAATTGCGGAAAATCTGGAAACTTCTTGGCAAATAATGGGTAAGGTTGATTATTTGCAGCAAACCTTGCAAGATATGGATGGCCATTTGTGGGATTATTTCAATTTTTTACAGCAGGAAAACCAGCGGCAGCAAAGGCAAATTGAGCATTTGCAGGCGGTTGTTAATGCTAAACAGTTACAAATTGAACGTTTAATGGCGGAGCAGGAAAATTCTGTTAAGATGATGTTGGAACATACTGTTGTAGACTTTGATCAGCATATGAATAGGTGCTTGGAACAGGTAGAAAAGAGTATTAATCAGACAACTGATACGCGTATTTGGCAGGCTGAGCAGGGTATTAATGAGAAAACAGACGCTAGAATTTGGCAGGCCGAGCAGGGTATTAATGAGAAAACAGACGCTAGAATTTGGCAGGCCGAACAGAACATTAATGAAAAGATGGACGCTAGAATTTGGCAGGCTGAAAAGAATATAAACCAAACTACTGACACACGAATTTGGCAGGCTGAGAAAGGTATTAATGAGAAAACAGACGCTAGGATATGGCAAGCTGAACAAAATATTAATCAACTAACAGATGGCCGAATTTGGAAAGCCGAAAAAAAAATTATTCCTAAGTTGGATGGTGGCTTTTGGAACTTATTTTATGAATTTAATAAAGACAAACTAACAGGGGGACAAGATGCTTCAAGTATATATGATGAAGTGTTTTATTGGGAGAACAGATATGGTTCTGTTCGTTCGGCTCGCAATATACTTGGATTTATATTGAAAAA
>CATIYX010000349.1 GCA_949739095.1 uncultured Clostridia bacterium
TCCGCCGCACCGGTATATATTTGTTTTAAATCTTCTCTCTCTATGTATTTTACCGCTTCATCCAGTCCGCAAGCGGCAATTGCCGCCGAGCTGGAATCGCGTACTTCTGTACCGCTCGTGAAAATCAAGTCCCAATAAGGTACGAAATCCTGCGGCAGCCGGTTCAGGTAATATGCTGTCACTTTTTCATGCACGTCCATGGCGAGCGCGTCTCCTGTATAGCCGAAACTCAGTGGCAGTCCGTAAACCGCCCACGCCTGCCCGCGCGCCCAGCAGGAATCGTCGCTATAGCCCTGATGGGTTTCGCCATGATGCGGCAGCCCTGTTTCAGGATTCATGAAAAATGTGTGGAAAGTGGACGCATCCTCCCGCAAGATGTTGTCCAGTGTGGTTTTCAAATGTTTTTTTGCCCGCTCTGTATACAGCGTATTGCCTGTTTCTTCGCCCGCCCAATAGAGCAGCGGCAAATTCATCATGCAATCAATGATAAACCGGTAATTTGCAGGATCGTCAATTCTGCCCCACGCCTGAAAAAATTCTCCTTTTTCTTTCCAGCGGTTCATCAGTGCATCTGCTGCACCTATAGCAACCTCCTTCGCATGACCATCACCCGTGAGTTTATAATGTGCTACGCAAGAAAGGGAATATAAAAACCCTAAATCATGCGTGTCTATGTCTCCATGGTGCAATCGGTCCTCAAAACTTTCCGTGTGCCGCTCTGCCACGCGGCGGTAACTGTCTTTGCCCGTTAAAGCATATGCCAGCCACAGCATACCGGTATAGAAGCTACATGTCCATTCATCATTTGCGCCGCCCGCATACCAACCGTTTTCGCTGGAAGAACGCGGAAACTGATCAGTGAAGCTGTCCATGGTTTCATCCAGCCGCTTCAGCACAAATGCGAGCGCGTCTTCCGCCTCCCTACGTGTAAACGCTGGTATAGTCTGAAATGTCTCTGCCTGAAGAATCGGTTCTTGTACAATATGTTTCATTTGATATTTCGTTCCCCCTTTTCTCTCTGTTTTGTTATATTTCCATCCGTTTATATCAATATATGTAACTCCAAAATGACTTCAAAAAACAATATTCTGTATTAACTTGTAGTATTTCTAACAGCATTCTGCCCCCGCAGACATCGCAATCTATTTTTCTTCCCCACAAAAGCCCCTAAGTTGACGGATGTCAAATATCATGCTTAGCCCCGCCGCGTTTTATCAAAAACGCCATGCGGGGCCGGACATTTATCCGCTGTCTCCCATGAGACATCCTTTTCTTAACCTTTCACTGCCCCTACCATTACGCCTTTGACGAAATATTTCTGCAGGAAGGGATAGACGAACAAAATAGGCAATGTTGCAACAACAATAACCGCGTATTTGATGGTTTCACCGACCACTTCCTGGTCACCTACACCTACGCCGCTGCTCGACGCCATGTTTGTTGTGTCGTTTTGAATCAGAATTTCCCGCAAAACCAGCTGCAGCGGGAATTTTTCTCTGGTGCCCAGATAAATCATAGCGTTGAACCATCCGTTCCAGTGCGCTACCGCATAGTACAGTACGATAACGGCAATGGTAGGCAGCGCCAGCGGCAGTACGATTTTCCATAAAATTGTGAAATGTCCCGCACCGTCAATTTTTGCGCTTTCCTCCAGCGAAACCGGAATCGCTTCAAACCCCGTCCGCATAATAATCAGGTTAAACACGGAAATGGACGCGGGCAAAATAATAGCAAACAGACTGTCATAAAGTCCCAAATCTCTAACATTCAGATAGCTGGGAATGAGACCGCCCTGGAAAAACATAGTGAATACGATAAACACCGTAACCACTTTTGCCGGCATAAAATTCTTGCGCGACAAAACATAGGCTGCCAGCGATGTTAACGCGATATTGATACACGTTCCGACAACCACAATAAACAGCGTGTTGCCGTATCCTTTGATAATCATAGGGTTTTTAAAAACCATATTATATGCCGCCATATTAAACTTCAACGGATACAACAGTGGTCCCTGGTGCGCCATGAGTTCATAGGGACTGCTCAGCGATGCAAAAATAACGTGCAGAATCGGATAGAGCATAGTAAACATAACCCCTACCATGATGATGTAGTTAAACACTTCAAAAATATTTTGACCTTTCGACCTTCTTATCATTTCTTCTGCACCTCCTTACCACAGTGACGAGTCGTTCGCTCGTTTACTGATTTGATTTGCTGCAATCAGCAGCGCAAAGTTTATCACTGAATTAAACAGTCCCACCGCTGTGGAAAAGCTGTAATCGTTTTGCAGCAAACCGCGACGGTATACATAGGAACTGATGACATCCGATGTGGAATAAATCGCTTCATTATATAACAGGATAATTTTTTCATATCCAACGTTCAGCATACTTCCCATACGCAAAATCAGCATAACCATAATAGTGGGAACAATGCTGGGCAGTGTGATGTGAATGGTCTGTTTCCAGCGACCTGCACCGTCCAGCTCTGCTGCCTCATACAATTCCATGTCAATGCCTGTGAGCGCCGCTAAATATACAATGCTGCCCCATCCGACGGTTTGCCAGATTTCCGAAATGACATAGACAGGTACAAACAAATTTGGTTTGTTCAGCATGGTTTCCCGCGGAAAACCGAAATAACTCAAAAAGACGGTGATAACGCCGTTATCCATGGTAAAATCACGAATCATACCGCAAATAACAACCAGTGAGATGAAGTGCGGCAGGTATGTAAGCGTCTGTACTGTCCGTTTGAACAGGTTACAACGAATTTCGTTCATTAGCAGCGCCAGAATAATGGGCGCCGGAAACCCGAAAATCAACGTACTTAAACTGATAATCAGCGTGTTGCCGACAATACGTCCAAAATAGGGGTCGGTAATAAAACTTATAAAATGCTCCAATCCAACCCATTCGCTCCCCAAAACCCCTTTTCTGGGGTTGAAATCCTTAAACGCAATAATCGCGCCATACATGGGTTTATAATGAAACAGCAGGAAATATGCCACAACTGGAATCAGCATAATATAAAGCTGGTAATTGCCTCTGAAATCCGCCTTGAGA
>CATIYX010000350.1 GCA_949739095.1 uncultured Clostridia bacterium
CCGTCTGCTCGCTGACTGCACCAAATTGCTCTAACGTCTGCGGCTGTACGCCTATCATATTCATCTTTGCGCGGTTTGCATAGGTCACAAATCCGGCTTCAAACACCTCTGAACTGCCTCTGATGTCTACCAGTGCAGAAGCAATCATCCCGCCGGTACAGGATTCCGCCGTTGCCAGTTTCCAGTCACGTTTTTTCAGCGCTTCCAGTACCGTTTCCACAACACTTGTATCATCATATCCATAGATTGCATCTCCCGCGCGCGCACGGATGATATCCAAGACCGGCTCTATTTTTTCCTGTGCCAGTTTCTCCGTCTCCGCCGCTGACGAAACACGCACCTCCACCTCACCGTCTTTTGCATAGGTTGCTACAGTTGGGTCGTTGCTTTCTATCAAATCTAGCAGCATATGTTCCAGCGTTGCTTCCCCAATGCCGAATATGTGAACCGTGCGCGAAAAAATCTGTATACCCGATTTTTCCCTTAGGTATGCCTTCACAGTATCCTCAAACATGGGAATATTTTCCCGCGGGGGTCCTGGTAAAATGACTGCAATTTTTCCGTCCTTTTCAATGATACAGCCCGGCGCAGTCCCATTGTTATTAGGAATGACAAAACTACCTTCCGGAAACTCCGCTTGTTTGATATTGTTGTCCGTAAACGGGCGCTCCATACGCCGAAAATAGGCTTTGATTTCCGCCAAAATATCATCATGCAGCACCATTGGCGCTCCAAAATAGGCTGCCACTGTTTCTTTTGTTAAATCGTCCTGCGTAGGTCCCAATCCACCAGTCGTAATAACCAAATCTGCACGGCTGAATGCCGCATCCAGCGCCTTTGTCAACCGCTGCGGATTGTCCCCCACAACTGTCTGGTAGTGCAATGTGATGCCCACTTCCGCCAACTGTTTTGCCAAATATTGTGCATTAGTGTTGAGAATCTGTCCTAGCAAAAGCTCTGTCCCAACCGCTAAAATTTCCGCTTTCATCTATATCCCTCCCAAACATTTGTGGGTCACATGGGTAATACCAGTCCAATTACTAGCCCCAGTGCCGCACCGGCAAGCACCTCTAATGGCGTATGTCCAATCAGTTCTTTCATTTTTTTGCTGAATTCATCCTCCGGATTGGAACCATACCAGTTGTCCAACATCCAATTCAGCAACTTTGCATGTTGTCCCGAAGCGCGCCGTACGCCTGCTGCGTCATACATGACCACCAGTGCAATTGCCAACGCAACGGCAAATGTTGTGGACCCCAAACCATCTACCCGCGCAACTGATGCCACAAGCGCGACCACAAACGCCGCATGAGAACTTGGCATACCACCGGCCCCCACCAATCTGGACAGTTCAAAATCCCGCTCCGTAATCAATTCAATAATCACCTTCAGAACCTGCGCCGTAAACCACGCAACCACCGTGGCAATCACCACTGGGTTCCCGAAAAATTGCTTTATCAACTCCATATTTCTTGCCCTTTCCGCAGCTGCCATGCCGCTTTTATCATTTACTCCGTACAGCCAAATCATTTGCTAGTTCCGCTAGAAATGCACCTTCTTCACCAAATGTCCGAACTGTTTCCTGTGCCGATTCTGTTAAACATCGTACACGCTCTTTCGCTTGTTCTATGCCATATAAACTTATATATGTAGACTTATGATTTTTCGCATCGCTGCCTGCAGGTTTTCCTAGCTCGCGACTGTCTCCTACAACATCTAAAATATCATCTACGATTTGAAATGCCAGCCCGATACAGCGCGCATAGGTAGTTACCGGCTCCATATATTCTGTTTTGCCGCTAATTAGAACGCCCAGTCCAGCCGCTGCTTCTATCATATCTCCTGTTTTGTGCATATGGATATAGTCTAGCAATGCCGCGTCCGCCTGCACTTTTTCCGCTTGCATATCTGCCGTCTGTCCGCCAATCATGCCGCGGCAGCCACTGCATTTTGCCAACAGCCGCATTGCTGTTAACGTCATCTCTGCTGGTAAAGTGCTATACTCTAGTATTGTCTCAAACGCCAAGTTTAGCAGTCCGTCACCTGCCAAGATTGCCGTTGCTTCATCAAAAGCAATGTGGCAGGTTGGCTTGCCGCGCCGCAGGTCATCATTGTCCATCGCCGGCAGGTCGTCATGAATTAAAGAATAGGCATGAATCATTTCCACCGCAGCAGCAAATGGCTCCGCCTGTTTCATATCCAGACCGCCCATTTTCGCTGTCGTGAGAGTTAAAACGCCACGTAACCGTTTCCCACCGCCCAAGCAGCTATAGCGCATTGCTTCATATACCGGTCGGTTATAGTCCTCCGGCAACGGAATCAGTCGTTCTAATGCGCTTTCTACCACCGCCGCCCGCGCACTTATTTTTTCTTTCAACATCATATCGTTTCTCACTTTCACTCTTGTTCCTGTTTCATCAGCACTTCCACCTTTTGTTGTGCTCCATCCAACAAGTCATTGCACACTTTTGTCAAATGTACCCCTTGTTCAAACAATTGCAATGATTCATCCAGCGGAGTTTCTCCTTGTTCCATCTTTTTCACAATTTCCGCCAGTTGTCCTATCGCCGCTTCAAATGTCAATGCTTTCTCTTCCATGGCACTTCATTCCTTTTCTATAAAACTTGTGTCTGAATTTTTCCATCTGTCACTGTAACTGTTAAGGTATCCCCGCTTTTCACATCATCTTTTTTCCGCACTAAATTCCCTTGTTTATCCTGCAAGATACCATATCCACGCTGCATAACGCCAAGCGGACTATATCCCTCCAGCGCCGCCGCCCATTTAGCAAGCGTTTGCCGTCGCAATTGCACTCCCATTTTACAGTCCTTGTGAATCGTCGCCATCATTTCATCAATTTTCAATCGCCGCTCATCTAAAGTATCCGCAAAGCGCGCAAACACTTTTTGCGCCGATAACTGCTCCAATCGCATTTGCTTTTTCTGAATATTTGTCTGAAATAGCGTTGTCAATTTGCGCTGCGCGTTCTCCAGACGCTGCCGCACTTCTATCACATCCGGCACCGCCA
>CATIYX010000351.1 GCA_949739095.1 uncultured Clostridia bacterium
AAAAAAAGACGGTATACCGTAAGGGTACACCGTTTGTATTGTGTGATTTTTATGGCGTCATGAAACACTGTGTCCAATAACTGCCATAGCTGCCACCGGCATAGTATCCTACACCAAGATGGGTCAATTGTGGATTCAGGATATTTGCGCGGTGACCGGAGGAATTCATCCAGCCATTTACCACCGCTTCGGGCGATTGCTGTCCCGCTGCAATATTTTCCGCTGCCCTTCGGTAGGATATTCCTGCATTTTTCATGCGGTCAAAGGGCGAAAGCCCGTCCGGATTTGTATGGTCAAAAAAGCCGCGTATTGCCATATCCTTGCTGTGTGCCAGCGCAACAGCTGCCAGCGAATCGCTCCATTCCAGCGGCAATAATCCTGCTTTCACGCGCTCCTGATTGGTCAGTTCAAAAACGCGGTAGGCAAAACTGCTTTGCGACTGGTTTTGATCCTGGTCCGGCTGCCCACCACCTACTGATGATAGTTCAGTTTTAACAATAACCTTCTGCGCCGCGCCGTCCCAATCTACCTGAGCATCATAGCCTTCACTGACCGCCCGCACCGGAACCAACGTCCGGTCGCCTACTATTTTAGGTGCTACATCGAGCCAAATGGTTCTCGCATTCTTTTTCATGATATTATTTCCGATTTGCAAAGAGAGAATATCTGTCCCTTTGATGGCAGTCACACGCTGACTTGTCCCATACCAGCTCACGCTTGCGCCAAGCGCCTCTGCCAATGCGCGAATCGGCACCAACACGCGGTCATTTTCCATGATAGGCGCCTGGTCAAATACCAGCGTTCTGCCGTCGACTTCGACTTGAATATCTGCCGCCCGGGCAGGAAAGACTACGCCTGCGCCCAATACAAACACTGCTGATAATACGATTGAAAGTATTCGTTTATTCATATTGTTTCACCCCTTTCTGCATATCCTAACATATATCCTCCCCCTATACAAGCCATAATATCTTCCAACTATAGCATCTGCTGCCAGAGCTGACCTATACAAAAAAAGCAGGCATCTTATTTTTAAGATGCCTGCTTTCTATGATTTGTTATTGTACCTCCGTCAGTGTCACTATTGCTGTTTTCCCTTGTTCCAGTCCCTGCGGCAAGTCCACCGTGACCGTTGTTTTTCCATTTTCTGTCACTGCGCCGCTACCGGATAGTTCTCTGTCAATGGAAATAATGGTGCTTGCCAAACTGGTATTCTTGGGATTAGAAACGCACAGTTCCCACTGATTGCCTTTCTTCGTGAGCAACACGATACAGGGGTCTTTTTCCGCTGTTATCGTCAAGTCACTGTCCATCCCTGTCACGGCTGCCGGAAGTGTGACGCTTTCTTTATAATTCTGGATTCCCTGACTCCAGAACACAATGCCCGCACTGTTTGCCTGCTTCGACCATACCGCCTGACATTTCGCTGTGTTGGACACCTCCACCATATCAGGATTCTGCCGGTATGCCGCCAAACTGTTTGCCGTTGCAGAAGGCAGTACCGTATAAGCATAGGTATCATCTTGCGGACCGGTTCCGTGACTGAGAGACAGTGCAAAAATATCCTGTGTAACTGTGGACGCATTTTGAGAAGAGTTAATGGACCGCCATGTGCCGGATTTTGTGTTGTTGCCAATCACCGCATTTTGATTTTCTGGGAAATAGTATCCCACGCCGCCATGCAGCACCCATGAAACGCCCTCCACCGTCCGTTCATCTGCTTTTGCCAATGTCTGTACATTTGTCCCATCACTGGAATATTGTACATTACCATTTAGCAAACACTGGTTCAGCGTTGTGAACACCTCGCTGCTTCCACTTCCGGTAATTCCTGCCCCCAGTGCTGTGAAGCCCTGGTCAAACACAAAATTCGCTTTTTTTGCTGTCACGCCATTATGAGAATAGTCCATGGCAGTGACCGCATAAAGTCCGTTACTCACACCGCCGACAAACTCTTTTGCGCCTTTTTCCGCCGACGGAGCCGGAATGTTTGCAAACGGTACATATGCTGTTGTGGTACCTGGAATTTTGCTCCAATCCCAGCAGGGGAAAATGTTGTAGTATTCCCGACCGGTTTTCATAATCACAGTAGCGCCGTCTGCAATATAATACCCTTTGCTGTTCTCACCGTTCATATATTCTGTGTTTTTGTTGCGGCTCGAACTGTTACGAATACCCACATAGAAATCGTTCCGATGTATAGCGGTGAAATCCGATGTCCAGAAATGTTTTGCTCCATTAAATCCGGCGTCCGTTCCGCTGAGCCGGTTGTTTTTCAGCGCCAGCAACTCCTGCCGCCGCTCCAAACCAGGTACTGTCAACAGAATGTTTGCCGCTCCCAGCGAATCGTTACGCACAGAGCCACCCACACCGCCGTTGCGTGAGATAGCACGTCCGAAACAGGCAAAATCAGATCCGTTTGCACGGAACAGCCAAGAATGTCCGTCTAAGATGAAGTCGGCATAGGCACCCAGTGCGCGCTCTGACACCATAAACTGCGTATCTGCCAAATAGCCTAATATCATGTTGACACCGCCGCAAAATACGCTGCCATAGCTGCCGCTGTAGAACAAATCGCCGTGTTGGTGGAAGGTACCGTCTATCATAATACCTTCTCCGCCGCCCCCATGACTGAACACGGAAAGCTCATTGTCCAACAAATATTGCACAATGTTCTTCATAGAATCCGCATCATCTGTCGCTGCTGCGATTTTGACGGCTATTTGCAGCGCATCCGTCAGATTGCCACCCGTTCCATTGCTGCCGACAGTTTTGTGCGGCTTGCTTTCATCAATCACAGGAAGCCCCTCTTTTGCCTCCGCCTGCAATGCCGGCAGATAATCGGCATCCTCCGGCAAAGGATAGAGCAAAATGGTAGACATCTTTTTTGGCACGTCAATGGATTGATACCACCAGTTTGTGCTATAATATTCATCTTTGTGCTGTGCCCAGTCACGCAGCACCAGTTCACATTTTTCAAATAATTCGCTGTTGTGATACCA
>CATIYX010000352.1 GCA_949739095.1 uncultured Clostridia bacterium
CGAGGTGTTGGCGATGGCAAGTAATCCGACTTTTAACCCGGCAACGTTTCAAGAAGATTATAGCCGGCTTGCAACGGATACGTCGAAACCACTTTGGAACAGGGCAATCAGTGGTACTTATGAACCGGGTTCCACTTTTAAGCCCCTCACAGCGATTGCATCCATCACAGAAGGAGTGACTGGCAAACGCGAAACCATTAATTGTACAGGAGTATATGACTATTATAAGCCAAGCTATACGCCGGCTTGTTGGATTTATAATGATTATGGCGGGCGGCACGGTCCTCTTGATGTGCGCGGCGCGCTGGCGGTTTCTTGTAACTTATTCTTTTTTGAATCAGCGCGGCGGTTGGGAATAGAAAAGTTAAACGAGTATGGACGTAAATTTGGACTGGGACAGGAAACAGGAATTGAACTCAGCGGAGAAGCCTCTGGTATTTTGGCAGGTCCACAGGAGCGTGAGGAACGCGGCGGAATCTGGTATCCTGGTGATACCATTCAAGCGGCAATTGGACAGTCTGACAATACATTTACAATTTTGCAAATTGCGAATTATTGTGCTACCATTGCCAATGGTGGCACGCGTTATAAGCCGCATTTGGTGAAAAAAGTTGTAAAATATGACGGTAGCGAATCAGTGATGGAAGTGCAGCCGGAGGTAGTGGAACAGATTGACATTGACCCAGAGGTGCTCAGTCTTGTCCATCAGGGAATGATGGAAGTTGTCAACAGCGGCGTTACAGTGAAAGCATTTGAAGGTTCTCCTATCAGAGCTGCCGGAAAAACAGGTACAGCGCAGGTGTCCGGCAACAAAACGCCGAATAGTTTGTTTATGGCGTTTGCGCCAGTGGAAAATCCACAGGTAGCGGTGGCTTGTATTGTAGAAAACGCCGGACTCAATGGAATTGGATATAATGTTGCGCGTGTTGCAAGAGATATTTTTGAAACCTATTTGGGAACCAATTTGGCGGAGGACGCCGTTTATATGAACACATTGCTGACAAATTGACAGAAAGTGTGTCAGCCAGAGGGAGAGGAGATATAAGGTGTATAACAGTGTAAAATTGGTTGGGGTGAAGGACGGACTGAAGGCGGTTTTGTCCGATATCGCAAAATACAGCGAAATTAAAAAAGTCATGCTGGAGAAAATGAATGAGACAAAGGAACTGTTTCAGGCAAAATCAGAGATGAATCTCTATATTGAAGGCGGCCAGATTTCCCATCGGGATAAATGCGATTTACGCAAATGTGTGCAGGAAATTATTGGGGAAGATGTGCTTATTACATTTACTGAAAATGCAAATGCGAAACAAGTGATGCCAGTAATTTATGAATCAGTGTTTCACAGAGGGACACTGCGTTCCGGTCAGAATGTCAGTTCTACAGGACATTTGATTGTTTTGGGCGACGTCAATCCAGGTGCGGAGGTGTCGGCTGTGGGAAATGTTGTGGTACTTGGTGCACTGAAAGGGATTGTCCATGCAGGAATGGAGGGCGACAGAGACTGCTGTATTATTGCTCTGCAGCTCAATCCTACGCAGATTCGGATTGCGGATATTATTACAAGGGCGCCTGATGAACAGGTGCAAGTAGTGCCGGAGGAACCCGAAATGGCATATGTGATTGACAACCGTATCTATATTGAAGGAATTTCTAAAAAGAAATAACAGGATTTTGCAAGAAAAACAGGAAAAAACTATAGACTTTCCACAAATTTTGTGGTATGATAAAAGCAGGATAAAATGTTTGCATGATGAATCAAGGGAGTAAAGGAGCAATTTGAATGAGTGAGGTATATGTAATTACATCCGGCAAGGGCGGTGTGGGCAAGACAACAACAACAGCCAACCTGGGGACTGCGCTCGCCATGGCAGGAAAAAAAGTGGTTTTGGTGGATGCTGACATCGGGCTACGGAATTTGGATTTGGTAATGGGTCTGGAAAACCGAGTGGTATATGACCTGGTTAATGTAGCGGAAGGAACTTGCCGGTTAAAACAGGCACTCATTAAAGATAAACGGCAAAAAGAGCTTTATATGATTCCTGCTGCACAAACGCGCGATAAAGATGCGGTTAGTGAAGAGCAGATGAAACAGCTCTGTGAGGAACTGAAAAAAGAATTTGATTACATATTGATTGACTGTCCGGCAGGAATTGAACAAGGTTTTAAAAATGCAGTTGCCGGTGCGGACAAAGCAATTGTTGTGACAACGCCGGAAGTATCTGCGGTGCGCGATGCAGACCGTATCATTGGGCTACTGGAAGCTAGCGGTCTCAATGAACCTAAATTGATTATCAACCGACTGCGCCCGGGTATGGTGAAAAAGGGCGAAATGATGGATGTGGAGGATATCATTGAATTGCTCGCAATTCCTGTGATTGGTGTTGTGCCGGATGATGAAAGCATTATCGTCACAACCAATAAAGGCGAGCCGGTTGTCATGGATGAGAAATCAAAGACAGGACAAGCCTATCGAAATATTTCCCAGCGTGTGATGGGAGAACAAGTGCCGCTCTTGAATCTGGAGGATGAAACATTTTTCGATAAATTTAAAAAGTTGTTTGGTAAGAAAGCGTAGGGAGGGGGAGAAGAAACGTGTTTGAGAATTTTATGAACTTTTTCTCCCGACCCAAGGCAGGGGATATTGCCAAGGACAGACTACAGGTGCTGCTTAAGATTGACCGGCAGAACACTGCTGCGATTTCGGAAGAGATGATGGAAAACTTGAAAGAAGACCTGATGGCTGTGATTCAGAAATATATGGATATTGAACTGGATGATTTCAATGTGAAGATGGAACGGACAAGAGATGAAAATGGCAGAGTGACTTCAGCATTGGTAGCGAATATTCCAATTAATAAAATAAAATAATTTGCGGTTTTGAGGGGAATGGAGGATAGAAGCCATGAATATTGCAATAACTGCCCATGACAAGAAAAAAGAAGTGATGGTACAATTTTGTATTGCTTA
>CATIYX010000353.1 GCA_949739095.1 uncultured Clostridia bacterium
AATGTTGCGTATCATCCGTATGGTATCGCTACTGATAACCGTGATTCTGCCAGGGCTCTATGTGGCGCTGGCAACTTTCAACAGCGAGATGATTCCAACTGTGTTGCTGCTTGGCATGATTGAAGAGAGAACACATGTTCCGTTGCCGCTCGGCATTGAAATGTTTCTCATGTTGTTTTTGTTTGAGGTCATTAAGGAATCAGGACTTCGATTACCAAAACCTATTGGGTCTGCCATTTCCATTGTGGGCGGTCTCATTGTGGGGCAGACTGCCGTTTCAGCAGGATTTGTCAGCACGCCGACAGTCATTGTAGTTGCATTGACAGCGGTGACGGCATTTACTGTACCGTCCTTAACAGAGAGCATTTTGGTGTTTCGTCTATTGCTGCTGGCGGCAGGCAGCTTGTTTGGTGTGGTTGGTATCATTTGCGCACTGGTTTGTATCTACGCATATATGGCAAATATCAAGCGGTTTGGCGTTCCATTTCTAATGCGTCTGACGCCCCTATATCAGGGAGAACAAAACGATTTGATTATCCGTGCACCATTGCGGCATTTACGGGTGCGTCCGAGAGAAATTGTAAAAGAAAATGTAACGAGGCAAAAAAGTGATGAAAAAAAATAGATGGATAGCAGCAGGCATATTGATGACGGTTATTCTGTCAGGCTGTGGCGATAGACGGGAACTGACAGAACTTGGTATGGTCGGTGCAGTAGCATATGATACCGTAGAAGGACAGACAAACGTATGGATGGATGTCTTGCAGCAGAATGAGGAAAAAGCGCAACTGGTGAACGGCGCAGGACCAGGTTGTCAGGAGGCTTACGAAGCCGCTAATGAAAAACTGGACCGACAAATCTATCCATCCCATATTCGTGTACATTTGCTTGGAGAAGCCTATGCAAAGCAGGGATTATGGGAGATGGGTGACATGATATTGCGGGACCAGTCATTTCGCAGTGATGCGCCCATATTGGTGGTGCAGGAGGGGACAGCGGGAGCGTTGTTACAATCCGCGGCACAGCAAAGTGGCGTCGAAAGTGAAAATTTATATCGGCTGTTGCACGAAAATGCAGATCTTGGCAGAACGGTCGAGACAAACGTTTTGGAATTTATTAAACAAACCGGAACGCAAGGCATTCATCCGTTAGTCGGCTGCGTTAAAGCCGAGCAAACAGAGGCGGGAACAGTAGAAGTTTCTTGTAGCGGTGCAGCAGTTTTTTCGGAGAATCGGTTAATTGGCTATCTAGATGAAAAACAGACGCTTATCTGTCAATTGGTGCGTGGAACACCTGTCCGCGCCTCCCTTTATTTAGATAAAAGTGGAACAAGTGTAGAAATTGAAAATAGAAGAACGAAAAAAAAGGTAGATGGACAAAAGGCAGAAGTTTTTATGACACTGTATGTATCTGTCACAGGAAAACGGAATACAATGAATACAGAGACTGTTTTACAGGAAACGCAGGAAGAATTGCAACAAGCGGTTCTCCAAACAGTACAGGAGGTGCAGCAGCGGTATGGCATTGATATTTTTGGGTTTGGAAAAGAAGTACACGAAAAAGAGATAGACCTGACACAATGGGATCGACAGTTTGCAAGGCTGCCTGTGAATGTACAGATAAAAACAATGCTAAAAAGTGCAGGACAAAAGATAGATTAAAAATGAGCAAAGCAGGAGGGGAATATGACAACACAAAAGAGAATATCTATTAGACAATACGTTGTTATATTAATGATTTGTGGATTGTTTGAACAAATGACCTGGCTGCCGGAACTCAGTCTGTTAAACAGTCCGAAGGATGTTGTATCCGCCGTGCTCCTTGCGGCAGTATTGCAGGCGGCACTGCTGATTCCGCTCTATTGTTTTCTTCGACAAAATGCAAGAGTACAGGGCGCAGCGGGAATAGTAGCGGCAGTGCTTTATGGATGTTATTTTTTGGCAGCTGCAGTCTATATATTGTTTTGTGGATATTTGTTTTTGTCCCGTACAGTCATGCCGCAGACCCATGGGCTGATTTTACTTGCATTACTTTTAGTAAGCGGCTGCTATATTGCAGCGCGGGACACAGAAGCAGTAGTCAAAACAGCCGCTTTTTTTGCTACAGGAAGCATTATTGTAACGGTGCTGTTTTTCTTATTATCTCTGCCGCAAATGGAGACCCGGGAAATAGACTTTCTGGCGCAAAGTGGAGCAAGTGTATGGTCTGCCGCCATACATGGCGCATTGCGGAGTCAAATAGCGCCGGTATTGTTGGTGCTTGCTGCCTCGCATTACAAAGGCAAAGAACGTGCCCTACTGGGTGGTTGGGCCGGTATGTTTGTACTTTTTTTGGCAGTTGGCGCAGCAGTCAGTGCCGTGTTGGGCGTTGCCGCACAAATGGTGTTGTTTCCGCCGTTTGTACAAATCACAACAGTGCAAATTTGTGGGATTCTTCAGCGAATGGATGTGGTTTGGATTGCCGGATGGGGCATGGCATTGCTGGTGGTGTTAGGAGTGCTGATTCATTGTGGCAACAGATGTCTGAAATATGCTGTAGGAAAAGGTTGGATGATAGCATATTTAATTTTAGCAAGCGGCGCAGCAGTGGTCTATTGCTATGCTGGAAAAGAAACAGTGCAAAACGTACTGCGCCAGAGTTGGATGATTCCTTTGATACAACTGTTTTTCTGTTTTTTGCTGCCGTGTCTGTTACTGCTGTGCAAGAAAATTTCAGCAGAAATGCGCAAATACTGTGCAAAAAGGAAAAAAATGAAAAAATGACTTGCAAAAGCGGTGTAAATGATATATAATATCTTATTGATATGCTATAAGAGGCGATTCGCCTTTTTCTATGCGAATTTGACAAGGCATGCGGAAGCATTTCAATATGAAGGAGGACGATTTCATGAAGGTTACAAAAGAACAATTGGAAGAGAAAAACCAAGTCAAATTGGAAATTGAGG
>CATIYX010000354.1 GCA_949739095.1 uncultured Clostridia bacterium
AAAGCAGCTCGTCGTGCACCACAGTTCTCAAAACGTTAACAGAAGAACAATCAAAATCCCACAGGATATATACCTGTGGGATTTTCATTATACTAATAAACGTACTTTTTGGAGCAAGGTTACCTAAAAACGCGGGGAGTTCCGGTTCTCTAATCATCCAAAGCGCGGACATATGCCGCGTCTTTGGATACCTTGCAGCCGCGAGCGTTTTGTTAGGAACGCTGCGAGAGCGGAAGCGGCTGGTAGGAGGGGCCCACGAGGGGAACGACTTGACAGCCGAAGGCTGGAATTAGTCCCCGCTCGTGAAAAAGGTTCTCCCCGCCCCCCTCTAAACGGATCCTGCGGAGGGCTATCCCTGCGGGAGGATTTTTTGTCAAATCATGCACCCAATACTTCTACAACTATTATACCATGTCCGCAACGCGGACCGGTATAATTTCGTGCATCTCCGCCGGTTTCGAGTCATCTCCCGACAAGGAATTTGCTATAATCATAGCCACTTATGTGCCTATGATATGCTTTTTGACGCCCAAACAAAAGCGTATTTTCTTTCCTCTTGACAAACAGGAGACCCTAGCGGTATAATGTATAACATAATAGAACAAAAGCCTGTGGAAGGGGATTCGTTCCGCTGTTCGGAGGTGCCTGATATTTGAAGAAGTGATTGCTGAAATCGTCGGGGACAGTCCGGCGAAGAAGCAGGAGAGAAAAATAACAAGGCGCCCGGAAGTTTTCACAGGAAAGCTTTCGGGCGTTTGATTTTTGTGTAAACATGGGATGATACCCTTATGCTAAGACAGGAGGACATTTTATGGAAACCAGAATTGCATTGATTGGCATTATTGTGGAAAACAAAGAAAGTGTAAAGCATACGAATGCGCTGTTGCATGAATATGGCAATTATATTGTTGGGCGGATGGGCATTCCCTATCATCCCAAGCAAGTTAATATCATTTCCATTGTGCTGGACGCACCGGAGAACGTCATTGCGGCGCTCGCAGGCAAGTTGGGGCAGATACCAGGTATTTTGGTGAAATCTATGATGGCAAAAGAACCAAATATATGAAATAGATAGAAGCAAGAAAGGAAGTTTTGAAATGTATAACCCGAAATCCAAACATGCGGAAGAATTTATTTGTGATGAAGAAATTCAAAAAACGTTAGCATATGCTAAAGAGCATAAAAATGATGTAGCAGAACTGGAAAAAATCTTGCAGCAGGCGGGAACTTATAAAGGGTTGGATTATAGACAAGTGGCGGTATTGTTGGAGTGTGATGACCCGCAGTGGGTAGCGCGCATCCATGAATTGGCGGCAGAAATCAAACAGCATATCTATGGAAACCGTATTGTGATGTTTGCGCCATTATATCTGTCCAACTATTGTGTCAATGGATGTGAATATTGTGCCTACCATCATTCCAATTGTGAAATCAAACGCAAACAGCTATCTCAGGAGGAAATCCGCCAGGAAGTGACCGCGCTGCAAGATATGGGACATAAACGGCTGGCGTTGGAAACAGGTGAAGACCCTGTGAACTGTCCTTTGGAATATGTGTTGGACAGTATTCGTACCATTTATTCCGTGAAGCACAAAAATGGGGCTATCCGCCGTGTGAATGTCAACATTGCGGCAACCACGGTAGAGAACTATACTAAGCTGAAAGATGCGGGTATTGGGACATATATTTTGTTTCAGGAGACCTATCATAAACCGACCTATGAACGCGTACACCCGACAGGGCCCAAACACAACTATGCCTACCATACGGAAGCAATGGACCGTGCCATGCAGGGGGGCATTGATGATGTAGGAATTGGTGCACTTCTGGGTTTGTATGATTACCAATATGATACAGTGGCAATGATGATGCATGTACGGCATCTGGAGGAAACTTTTGGTGTGGGACCACATACCATCAGCGTACCGCGTATCCGCCGTGCAAGCGATGTGGATACCAATGAATATCAGGGGGTGCCGGATGATAAATTTAATACATTGGTTGCGATTTTACGTCTGGCAGTGCCCTATACAGGGTTGATTATTTCCACACGTGAATCCAAAGAGAACCGTGCAGAACTACTGCGTTTGGGAATTTCGCAAATCAGCGGTGCGTCCTGCACAGGTGTAGGCGGCTATGTGGAAGGCGAGGAGGAAGAAGAGGATACAGCGCAGTTTGAAGTCAGCGACCATCGCAGTTTGGATGAAATTGTGGGATGGTTATGCGGCGCAGGATATATTCCCAGTTTTTGCACGGCGTGTTATCGCGAGGGACGCACGGGTGACCGGTTTATGACGCTGGCAAAGGCAGGACAAATTTGTAATGTCTGTCAGCCCAATGCGCTGATGACGCTGAAGGAATATTTGATGGACTATGCATCAGAGAAAACGCGTGAGGCTGGAGAAAAATTAATTCAACAGGAACTTTCACACATTACCAACAGCACGATACATGAAAAAACAATAGCCAACTTGGTGGCAATTGAACGCGGGGAGCGGGACTTCCGTTTCTAAAAATAAGGAGGGAGCAGCATGGCAGTCAATGGACTTTCACAAACGCCAAACGCATTGCGGACGCATATTGGTATTTTCGGGAGACGTAACAGTGGGAAATCTTCATTACTCAATGCACTGACGGGACAGCCGGCGGCACTCGTCAGTGATGTCGCGGGCACAACGACAGACCCAGTTTATCGGGCGATGGAAGTCTATCCTATTGGTCCCTGTGTTTGGATTGACACCGCAGGATTCGATGATGAAGGAGAATTGGGCGCGCAGCGTGTGCAGAAAACAGAAGAAGTGCTGCAAAAAATTGACGCGGCGCTATTGGTAGTGACTGCCGGACAACAGGATTGTAGCTTGGAATTGAAGTGGCTGACTGCCTGTGCAGTA
>CATIYX010000355.1 GCA_949739095.1 uncultured Clostridia bacterium
GGTTTTCAAGCGGATTTCCGCACCTGAAATTAGCGAGTATGGTGGATGGAGGTGCTAATATGTACGCAGTAATTGAAACCGGCGGGAAACAATATAAAGTCAGCGAAGGCGACGTTATATTTGTTGAAAAGCTGGGTCTTGAGGAAGGCGCAAAACATACTTTTGAAAAAGTCGTTGCAATTGTAAACGGCGGCGATTCTAAAGTAGGAACTCCGGTTGTGGAGGGCGCCAGCGTGGAAGCTGAAGTGGTTGCAAACGGTAAAGCAAAGAAAATTATCGTTTATAAATACAAACCCAAAAAAGGCTACCACAAAAAGCAAGGTCACAGACAAGCGTTCACGAAAGTGAAAATCGCAAAAATCAACGCGTAACTTGGTATGATTCATATTCAAATTTCGCAAAATGAATCGGGAAACGTAGTGTTCTTCCAAGTATCAGGGCACAGCGGCTATGCGGAGCGGGGACAAGATATTGTCTGCGCGGCGGTTTCCTCCGCGGTTATGATGACCGGCATAGGATTGGAACAGCAGTTGGGACTTGAGGGTATTATTTTGGTGGAAGAACAAGAAAACGTAATTTGTTGCAGGGTACCGGAGCATTTGCCGGAGACTGTGCGGCAGCAGGCGTTTGTTTTGACAAATACATTAAAAATTTATTTGGAGGAATTAGCGTCACAATATGAATCATATATTCATATGGAAGAAAGAAAGAATTCCAAAAGGAGTGAGACGAATGCTTAAAGTTGATATTCAGTTTTTTGCTCATAAAAAAGGGATGGGTAGTACGAAAAACGGTCGTGACAGTGAGTCGAAACGACTTGGTGTGAAACGCGGCGATGGTCAGTTCGTTCTTGCCGGAAACATCCTGGTTAGACAAAGAGGAACAAAAATTCATCCGGGTGTGAACGTTGGAAAAGGAAAAGATGACACGCTGTTTGCGCTGGTTGAAGGACATGTAAAATTTGAAAGAGTTGGCAAGAACAAAAAACAGGTCAGCGTATATGCGGCCGCTCAGTAAGAGGTATTTTGGACCCTCAGACCGGTTGGTCTGAGGGTTTTTGCATATTAAACGCTTTTTTTTAAAAGCATTGACCAGAGAAGATATATTGCGCGTGTAATCAGGTGGAAAAACGACCATAATAGAAAAGTGGCATTGGCGCCGTATGCTTAATAAAAAGGTCTGCGCCAGAGCTGTTTGGCACAGAGAAAATGACAGAGGTGGCATATGTTTGTAGATACAGCAAAATTTCTTGTAGAATCGGGTAGCGGCGGTAACGGCGCAGTATCGTTTCATAGAGAAAAATATGTGGCGGCAGGTGGACCTGACGGTGGTGACGGCGGCAACGGTGGAAACATTGTTTTTGTGGCGGACAGTCAGCTTGCGACATTGATGGATTTGAAATACCGGAAAAAATATAAGGCGGCGGACGGCGAGAACGGTAAAGCTGCTAACTGCCGCGGTAAAAATGCAGAAGATACTTTGATTCGCGTACCATGTGGTACTATTATCAAAGATGTGAAACACGGTAAAATCATTGCAGATTTGACAGAAGATGGACAGCAATTTATTGCAGCACGTGGTGGTAACGGTGGATTTGGCAACAAACGTTTTGCAACGCCAACGCGGCAGACGCCGAAATTTGCGAAAGCAGGCATGAAAGGTGTGCAGCGGGAGGTTCAATTGGAACTGAAACTGATTGCAGATGTGGGATTGTTGGGATTTCCGAATGTAGGAAAATCCACTTTGATTTCCAGCGTCAGCAAAGCGGCGCCTAAAATCGCGAACTATCATTTCACAACGTTGCAACCCAATTTGGGAGTTGTGAAACTGGATGATGAACGGAGCTTTGTTATGGCGGATATACCGGGGATTATTGAAGGCGCCAGCGAAGGAGTAGGACTAGGACATGATTTTCTGCGCCATGTGGAACGTACGCGGCTCTTGATTCATGTAGTAGATGCCTCAGGCGTGGAAGGGCGCGATGCGTTGGAGGATTTTGAAACGATTAATGCAGAATTGGTGCGTTACAGTGAAGTGTTAGCGGAAAAGAAACAAATTATTGCGGCGAATAAAATTGATTTAGGAATGAATTTGGAGCAAAAGGATACGTTTGTGCAGGAAATGAAACAGCGTGGGTATCAAGTGTTTGAAATATCTGCTGCAACCAGTCAAGGCGTTCGGGAATTGATGGAAGCTGCGTACCGCTTGCTACAAACGATTCCAAAAGAAGAAATTCATCAGGTAGAGGAAATTGAAGAAGAAGTGCAGGAAGGACCACAGTTCACTGTCAGCTGTCAGGACGGTGTATTCCTGGTGGAGGGAGAATATATTGAACGTCTTGTGATGTCAACGAACTTTGACGACCACGAATCGTTTGGATATTTTCAAAATATGCTGCGTAAAATCGGCGTGATTGATGAATTGGAGCGGCAAGGTGTACAGGAAGGTGACATGGTGCAGCTCTATGAAATTGAATTTGAATATATGAGATAGGTGGAGACAGATGACAAGTAAACAGAGAGCGTATCTGAAAGGACTGGCAAGTAAAATTCAGCCAATTTTTCAAATTGGAAAAGGTGGAATTAACGATAATCTGGTTCAACAATTGGATGACGCATTAGAAAAACGGGAACTGATTAAGATAACGGTGTTGGAAAATTCCATGCTGGACCCGAGAGAAACCTGTGAAACATGTGCACAGCGTACTGGCGCGCAGCCAGTGATAGCGATTGGCTCAAAATTTGTGTTATATCGAGAATCAAAAAAGAAAAAAGTAATAGAACTGCCGAAATAGAAGCAGAAAAGCAAAGTGCAGAAAGGAATGGCTGGAGTGCGCATAGGGATTCTTGGGGGTACGTTTGACCCTATTCA
>CATIYX010000356.1 GCA_949739095.1 uncultured Clostridia bacterium
GAGAACCTGATATGAGTGAAAGCGGGTGGTAAACTTGTTTTTGATTTGCATTTTGTCCATTGCTGTAAGTCTCGACGCATTGGGCGTCGGGCTTGCTTATGGGATGAAAAAAATCAAAATCCCGATGAAATATAAATGGGTGATGGCGGCATTTTCTTGTTTTTATACTGGCATTGCTGTATCAATTGGCAATATGATAGTGAAATTTTTGCCGCCGGTAGTTACCAATATGATTGGCAGTCTCATTTTAGCAGGCATGGGCGTCTGGCTGTTGCTGCAAGGGATTTTGAAAAAATCGGAAAACGAAACAGAAAGAGTACCGGAATGCAAAACTGTATTTGAATGGATGATTAAATCGCTCGGTATCACGATTCAAATCACGAGAAATCCAGTGTCCGGCGATGTTGACCGTTCCGGCTGCATTGATTTGAAGGAATCTCTGCTAATTGGCGCGGCACTGTCGCTGGATATTCTCGGAGTTGGGCTAGGATGTGCCATGATTGGACTGAATATTTGGCTGATACCCTTCACTGTGGCAGCGGCGCAGCTTGTATTTTTGAGCGGCGGACTATATTTGGGAAAAATATTGGCAAAACGGCGAATGCGGTGGCTGGATTTTGCACCGGGGATTATTTTGATTGCCATTGCCATTCTGCGCCTGTTTGGATGAGAGGCGTATAATATGAGACAGGTCAATGGAGTTTTATAGGAAAATTTTGATTATTGCAAAATTGACGGACGAATGGAAAAAGAGGGCGGTTCAACTATGAACCGCCCTCTTTTTCCATTCGTCTATAAAAGGTATCATACCTTGCGTACTGCGTCTTTCATGGATTTGACGTATGCAGCTACTGGTCCTTCGCTGTCTTTTCCATATTGTTCCACAATTTTAACAATCGCACTGCCAACGATTGCGCCATCCGCTTTTTGCGCCATCTTCTGTGCCTGTTCCGGTGTAGAAATACCAAATCCAACAGCACAGGGAACCTGGGACGCTTCTTTTGCGGCAGCAACCATAGAAGAAATATCAGACTTAATTTCGCTGCGTACACCTGTCACCCCCATAGAAGAGACAATATATAAAAAGCCTTCCGCCTCTTTGGCAATCATGCGAATTCGTTCGTGGGAAGTAGGGGTGATGAGAGAAATCAAAGATATGCCATAGGTATGGCAAACATCCAGAATTTCGCCCTTTTCTTCATATGGCAGGTCGGGAATAATGATACCTGAAATACCTGTTTCCTGACACTGTTTCATGAATTTTTCCGTGCCGTATACCACAATGGGATTGATGTAGGTCAAAAAGACCAGCGGTACATGGACTGCGCCGCTTAAGCTGCGCAGCATGTCGAAAATACGGTCAATAGTACAGCCTGCTGCCAGTGCACGTTCATTGGCGCGCTGAATTACCACGCCTTCCGCGACAGGGTCGGAAAATGGAATCCCCAGTTCAATTAAATCTGCGCCCGCGTCCTGCATGGTTAGAATGAGTTTGCGTGTAGTTTCTAAGTCAGGATCGCCCGCTGTAACGAAAGAAATAAACGCTTTACCATTTTCAAATGCTTTTTTGATATCAGTCATAGAGATTCACCCCCCTATATCGTGCGATTGCAGCAACATCTTTGTCACCACGACCTGATATGTTAATCACAATAGATTCGTCCCGCTTCATGGTAGGTGCTAGTTTGCGTGCATAAGCGACTGCGTGTGCACTTTCTATTGCTGGAATGATGCCTTCCATGCGCGAGAGATATTCAAACGCGGACACTGCTTCTTCGTCCGTGACAGGAACATAATTGGCGCGACCCGATTCAAATAGCATGGCGTGTTCCGGTCCGATGCCGGGGTAGTCTAATCCGGCGGAAATGGAATAAACCGGAGCGATTTGACCATCGCTGTCTTGACAGAAATAGGATTTCATGCCATGGAAAATACCAACGCTGCCATTTGCGATTGTAGCGGCATTTTCAGGTGTGTCAACGCCTCGTCCCGCTGCTTCGCAGCCAATGAGTTGCACCTCTTTGTCGCCGATAAATTCATAGAATGCCCCCATGGCA
>CATIYX010000357.1 GCA_949739095.1 uncultured Clostridia bacterium
AGCAGGTAAATGCAGTGGAAGTGGCAACTGTTTTGCAGGAAAGCGGTGCGGATGCAGTGACGGTGCATGGACGGACGAGAGAGCAAATGTACCGTGGCAAGGCGGATTGGGACGTGATTGCGACGGTGAAGAAAGCAGTAAGAATTCCGGTTATTGGTAACGGAGATATTATGGAAGCGGACGATGCGGCGGCAATGCTTGAGAGAACGGGATGTGACGGCGTGATGTTGGCACGCGGCGTGATGGGAAACCCATGGTTGGTGCGGCAATGCGTGCAGAGACTAAACGGGCAGATGCCGGAAACGGTATCGGCAGATATGCGGGTGGCAATGGCGTTGCGCCATGTTAAGCTGCTGGTGGATACCAAAGGAGAAAAAATTGGTATTTTGGAATCACGCAGCCATCTCAGTTGGTATTTGAAAGGGTTGCACGGAGCAGCACAGGCACGAGAGCAATTGAACCGCGCTGTTTCAGTGCAGGAAATAGAGAGAATTTTGCAAACTGTTTTGCAGGAACAAATAGTATGAGGAGAATGAAATGAAATATTGTCGCTTTGCATTGGTATATTGGACCGCTGTAATGATATGTTGCATTTTTTGGCTATGCGGTTGCTCGAAGAAATTACCGGACCAGACCTTTTATGCGCTAGATACGGTGATTCAATTGCGGCAGATGGAGGGGGCAACTCAGGAGACAGTCCGGCAGGTACAGCAAAAGGTAATAGAATTGGAAAATCTGCTGAGCTGCCACAAAGAAGGCAGCGATGTTTGGCGAATCAATGAACAGCCCTATGAACAGCCGGTACAGGTTGCACAGAAAACATACACCCTGTTGCAGCGCGCCAAAGAAATTTCGTTAAAAACAGAAGGGCGTTTTGATGTGACCATCAAGCCGTTGGTGGATTTATGGGACGTGAAACAAGCAGAAAAACCACCAGCAGAAGCGGAGATTTTGCGGACGATGGACTGGGTGGGATTTCCCAACTTGACCTTGAATGAAGATGGAACTGTGACAAGACTTTCGCCCGATACCCAGATAGATATGGGCGGTATGGCAAAAGGTATGATTGCAGATGAAGTGAAAACTTTGCTGCAAGAGGCGGGCGTGCAGCGCGGCATTATTGATTTGGGCGGCAGTATTACGCTGATTGGAGAAAAGGAGCATGGGAAACCATGGACGGTGGGCATTAAAAATCCGTTTCAGACAGGGGAATCCTACGCAAAGTTGTCTGTAGCGGACACCTCTGTTGTGACCTCGGGCGGCTATGAACGCTATTTCATTTATGAAGGAAGAGACTACCATCACATATTTGATCCATACACAGGGTATCCGGCGGAAACGGGACTTAAATCAGTCACCGTGGTGGCACAGGATACGGCGCTGGCAGATGCGCTTTCTACTGCAGCATATGTGGGCGGAAAGGAGCGCGCATTGACATGGGCGAAGGAATATGGCGTGGAAATGGTGTTGGTGGATACAGATAAAAAGATTTGGATAACCGATGGACTGCGGGACAAACTAACGATATTAGACACGGCATTTCAGATGATGGAGGAATAAAGCAATGTATGATGTAGTAATTATCGGCGGCGGGCCGGCGGGCATGAGCTGTGGGCTTTATGCGGGCAGGGCAGGTATGAAAACCATGATTGTCGAAAAAATGTTTTCCGGCGGACAGATGAGCACCACAAACGAAGTAGAGAATTATCCAGGCGTGGAAAATGTGATTTCCGGTGCAGAGCTGGCGTATAAGTTTGAGAATCAGGCGCGAAAATTTGGTGTGGAATTTTTAAATGCGGATGTGACAGGCGTTCAGTTAGAGGGACCAGTGAAGAAGATTGTTACTGGTCAGGAAACGCTGGAAACAAAAACTGTTGTATTTGCTATGGGAACAGTTGCGCGCAAGTTAGGATTGGAGGATGAAGCGCGGCTGACTGGCAAAGGTGTATCTTATTGTGCGACTTGCGATGGCGCATTTTTTCGCGGCAAGGCGGTTGTAGTGATTGGCGGCGGTGATACAGCGCTGGAGGATGCACTCTTTTTAAGCCGGTTTTGCAGTAAAGTATATCTGGTGCATAGGAGAAATGAATTCCGTGGTGCGAAGGTGCTGCAAGACCAGGTATTGCAAACGGAAAATATTGAAATCTGCTATCAAATGGTGGCGGAAAAAATTCTGGGAGAAAACCGTGTGGAAGGTGTGGTCTTGCGGCAGGCGGAG
>CATIYX010000358.1 GCA_949739095.1 uncultured Clostridia bacterium
AGAGCGCACCTGCCACATATGCATCGCCGCTGCCGATACGGTCTACCACTTCAATATCTTCATACGGCGCTTCTTCAAAAAAGCTATCCTCTTCCACAGAATAGGCAATGGAATGCCATGTGTGGCGGGTCGGTGTTTTTGCCACACGCTGCGTGCTGGCAATCACTTTCACATTGTCAAACTGACGTGCAAATTTCCGCTGGATTTCATGAATGTCTCCTGTTTGCCGGAACATACGCCGCAGCGTTTCCTCCGACACAAACAGGATGTCCACATCTTGCATTACCTGCATTAAACATGCGCGGGCGGTATCTTCATCCCAAAGACTGGCGCGGTAGTTCACATCAAAAGAAATGAATGTGCCTTGTTCCTTAAACCGACGAATCAGCTCCAGCGCCGTTTCGCGAATCGTCGGATTCAGCGCCAAAGTAATACCGCTGAGATGGAAAACTTTTGCACTGGCATATGCCGCTTCGTTCACATCTTCCACACGGCAACCTGCAAAGGAAGAATTCGCGCGGTCATAGACTACGGTAGGAACGCGCGGATATGCACCGCTTTCATAGTAGTAAATACCGAGACGTTTTTCCGCGCTCCCATCATAAGTAATAAAATCATCGCTGATTCCGCTGTAGCGGATTTTGTTTTTAATGAACTTTCCGATTTCGTTGTCCGGCAGTTTTGTGATGATACCGGTGCGGCAGCCAAGTTGAGAAATGCCGCTGACAACGTTCAGTTCCGCGCCGCCCGCGCGTTTGTCAAATGTTTCACTTTGAGAAATACGTTCCTTGCCAACAGGGGAAAGCCGAAGCATAACCTCGCCAAAGCCTAGTACGTCAAATGGTGTGTTTTTCATTTGGTCTAACATGGTATGTAGCCTCCTTTATCCTATGCAACTTTCATTTATTCCTACTGCAAAAGCAAGCGTTTTTGCAGTACAACGGGTACTTTTGCAGATTCGTATATCGTTTCTATACTATGTATTATAAACTATTTCCGTCTTCTTGACAAGAGTTAAGCGTAGGATAATCGATTCCCCTATACTTATTCCGCTTCTTCTTCATTCTTGCTAAAACCGACCATAAACAGAATAATCAACAAAATGACCGGCAGATTGTCGTCTATATCACTGTTGATTAGAAACAGAATGAGCGCCAGCAAAATGACGTCGTCCAGTGCGAAATTACGCAGCGTGCTGCCCAGTCCGCCGCTCAGCGCGCCAAGCGAACCTCCCAGTCCGCCCAGCCCGGCGGTATGTGCCTGTTTTCCGGCGGCAGTTGGCGGTGTCTCCGGCGCAGGAGAACCGCCCGCCGCCCCATAGTGTTTGTAGTATGCCTTTTCCATAAAAATGTCGTCCCCTTTCCAGCCAGTCCTTTTTCTTATTTGCCAAACAATCCCATGCCGCGGGTGATTTGAGCAAGCTGTACGATTTTCATTGCGCTGTCGATTTTAGATGCGCGTAGTGGATTCATGTACGGCTTTAACGCCAAAAGTAAATTCATATGTGGGTTATTCTGCACGTTTGCCATGCCGCCGAGACCCGAAAGCAGTCCCGAAAGGTCCATGGGCATGTTGCCAGTCGGCGCTGGTACAGCCGGCGCAGCTGCTGGCGGTGCAGATACTTCCTGAACCGGTTCCGCGGTAAAATCAGGTTGAATCGGCGCACTGTTTTTGTTTGCTGCACCGCCCAGTCCCAATGTTTCCACAATTTCGTCCACCTTGCCGCCCGCGTCCGACCCCAATAGATTTTTCAACATTTCAATTGCGTTAGATAAATCTTGATTTGCCATGCGTGTGATGCCTCCTGTTCTGTATGGCGCGGTTTTATTTGTTCAGCATGTTCCGGAGTTTTTGTAATGTACCGCTGTCGATATTTTGCATCTGGGAAACCAGCGCATCCAGCTGCGACTGGTCCATTGAGGTGAGCTGCCGTTTGAGCTGGTCTATCGCTGAGGCATTGATTTTGCCTGCCAATGCGCCATTGCCGGATTTTTGCAGCATGTCGGCAAGTTTTTGTTCCATTTCTCCGCTGGGCATGTTCGCCAGACCGCGCAGCGCATTAATATCAACTCGTTTCATGATTTTCCACCTGCTTCCATTTTATGATTACTACCAGTATATGAGAACCGACAAAAAATGTTTCAA
>CATIYX010000359.1 GCA_949739095.1 uncultured Clostridia bacterium
TGGTTATGCAGGAAACGTATGTAGATGCGGTAACAGCGGTTTCGGGGTCAGGTCCGGCATATTTTTATGTAGCATTGGAAGCAATGGCGGACGGCGGCGGTTTGTGTGGGTTGCCGCGTGATACTGCATATACTTTGGCGGCGCAGACTATGCTTGGCGCGGCTAAAATGTTGTTGGAAACAGGAAAACACCCAGGTGAATTAAAGGACCAGGTATGCTCGCCTGGCGGAACAACAATTGAAGCGGTTGCGGCGCTGGAAAAGTTAGGATTGCGCAATGCTATGATAGAAGCAGTTAAGCAGTGCAGAGATAAATCGGCAAACATGTGATGGGAATATTCTTGTCCCACTGTTCATATATTTTAGAAAAAGAACAGTGAGGGGAAGAAGTGCATTGAGAAAAAGAGCAAGGGTAACGATACCATTACAACAGTGTAAACAATTGTTTCTTTATATCGCAATTCTGCTGATTGGCATTGGCATGGGGCTGATTGCCGTTGGTTGGGTGGACGAGCAACAGTGCGGTGTTGTAAAAACAGCGCTGGAGCAAGCGGTGATGGGAAATGTGGATTGTAAACAGGTGTTTTCAACATCAGCGTGGGATCATTTGAAACCGGTTCTATGGATTTGGTTGGCAGGTTTTTTTCCGTTTTTTATGGCGGTCAGCGGATTTGTTGTGTGGTATAAAGGCGTGTTTTTCGGATACGGCGCAGGGATGCTGATAAAACTATATAGCGGACGGGGACTATTGCTAATTTTATCTACCTTGCTGCCGCAGTATCTGTTCTATCTTCCAGCGCTGGTAATGTTTGCGTATCTTTGTAGCAGAGCTTTTTTGCAGCGGTCTATCTATAAAGAAGGTTTACTGAAATATTTACTGCTGTTTGTTTTAGGGATTGTGATTTGTTGGTTTTGCGCACTGCTGGACGGTTATGTTGTGGCAAAACTAATGAAATGGATACAGTTTTAAACAGAAGAATCATAAATGGGGGAATATCCATGGTGCAGGTGCAGCTTTATGCGGACTATTTAGATACAGAAAAAAAGGTGTCGCTGAACACAAAAAAATCTTATTTGCGCGATATTATGAAATTTTGTACATATTTGAAAAAACGCGGTATTGAGGATTTAACCAAAGTGGACCACCATGTGATGGAATCCTATCTGTTGCTGCTGCAAAAAAATGGGATGGCAGTGTCGTCTGTTTACCGCGCACAGGTTGCATTACGTTCTTTTTATGGATATCTTTGTGGTCGTGGCAGAATGGAACAAAATCCGGTTGATGCATTAAAATTGCCAAAGCGGGAAAAAACAAAAGTGGAAATTTTAACGCCACGGGAAGTAGAACAACTCATTGGTGCCACGGCGGGCAGCAGTTTTAAATGTCGGCGGGATAATGCAATGCTGGAAGTGCTCTATGCAACCGGTATCCGTGTAAGTGAGCTGCTCGGATTAGATAGACAGCAGATTCATATGAAAGAGCGCTATATACATGTGGAATCCCGTGGCCGGGAACGGGTGGTTCCACTGGGCGATATTGCAGCGGCGGCTCTACAACGCTATTTGGATTTGGCGGCAGACCGGTTTGGTGAAGTGCCGAAACAGGTCTTTGTCAATCAAAATGGTGGACCGCTTTCCAGACAGGGATTTTGGAAAATTGTGAAACAGTATAAAGAAAAAGCGGGTATCAAAAAAGAAATTACACCGCATACCTTCCGTCATTCTTTTGCAGTCCATTTGATTGCAGGGGGTGCGGATGTCGGCAGTGTGCAGGAAATGATGGGACACAAAGAAAAGGCGACCACAATGGAATATGTAGATATTGCCAGCAGGCGTTTAGGAGAGATTTACCGGCGGGCGCATCCGCGGGCATAGGTCTGATGAAAGGGGAAACAGTATGAGTAAAATTAAAGTGATTTGCGACAGCGGAGGAGATATTCCAAAGGAACTGGCTGAAAAATATCAAGTAACAATTTTACCTTTTATGGTGGAATTTGGGGCAGAATCTTATCGGGATTATTATGATATTAACAGTAAATCCTTTTTTCAGAAATTAGCAGAGACAAAAGAGATTCCCACCACAGCGCAGATAACAATGGAGCAGTTTATGCAGGCATATGAGCAAGCAGTAAACGAAGGATATGACACAATTTTATATTTTGCACTATCCTCCATGGCAAGTGGCACCTATCAGAATGCTAATTTAGCGAAAAAGATGTTTTTAGAAGAACATCAGGTAGATATTGAAGTCATTGATTCGCAGGCATTTGCCTATGTATATGGAAGAATCGCGCAGGAAGCCGCCGAGTGGGCACTGGCAGGAAAGACGAAAGAGGAAATTATGACGCAAGTGCAATATCGTTTGACCCATTATGATATTGCTTTTGTAGTGGATACACTGCAATACTTAAAAAAAGGCGGGCGTATCAATCCGGGAGTAGCGGCAATTGGTGAAATCTTGGACATTAAGCCGGTATTGACTATTCGGGATGGACTCATTTCTATGGAAGAGAAAATCCGCGGAAAAAAACGGGTGCCTGTAAAGTTGATGAAACTGCTGGAAAAGAAAAATATCACGCAGGCAAAAGAAGTGGTCGTATTGCACGGTAGTTGTCCCGATACAGCAGAAGAGTATATTGATGCGATGAAAGAGACATTTGGTATCTCTCGGCCGCAGTTGGTTGAAGTGGGACCTGTCATTGGCGTGCACACGGGACCGGGCGTTGTGGCAGTGGTATTATACTATTAAACGGGGAGGAACCAACATGCAAAACCGATTTGGAAATGATTGGGACGGACTTTTGGCAGAAGAATTTGAAAA
>CATIYX010000360.1 GCA_949739095.1 uncultured Clostridia bacterium
CCGCTATTTCCCGGAACCTGACCTTATGCCGATTCGTATCGAAAAAGAAACGGTGGAAAAAATCCGGCAGGAACTGCCGGAATTGCCGCATGTAAAACGAGTGCGGTATGTAAGCGAATTGGGGTTGCCGGAATATGATGCCGGAATCTTGACAGAATATCGTCCGACTGCCGAATTCTTTGAAGCTGCGGTAGCGGCAGGGGCAAGTGCAAAGGGTGCGTCCAACTGGATAATGGGCGACATTTCACGTATTTTGAAAGAAAAAGATATTGTAATTGATGATGTTCCATTTTCTCCGCAGCAACTGGCAGAAATGGTGCAGCTCATTGAAAGCGGTGCTATCAGCAACTCCGCTGGAAAAAAAGTTTTGGAAACGCTATTTGAAACGCCAAAAGCGCCCAAACAGATTGTGGAAGAGTTGGGACTGGCGCAAATCAGCGACGAGGGTGCGCTTCAAAAAATGGTGCAGGATGTTTTAGACCAGAATCCGCAATCCATTGAGGACTATAAAGCAGGAAAAGACCGTGCCATTAAATTTATGATGGGTCAGGTCATGAAGTTGTCTAAAGGAAAAGCGAATCCGCAGACAGTAAATGCATTGCTGAAAGAAGAACTGGACAAAAGATAAGCATAGAGGAGATGATTCTTTTATGCTTTAGGAAAAGGGGATTACATGGTTATTTTAGGCATTGACCCGGGCGTGGCAATTGTAGGATACGGCGTAGTGGACTACACTGGAAACCGTTTTCGGACGATTGACTATGGCGCCATCACTACGCCGGCAAAAACAAAACTAACCTCCCGCATTAAAACGATTTATGAAGAAATGCGACTATTGCTCAAAAAACATAAACCTGATGTGATGGCAGTGGAGGAACTGTTTTTCAATACCAATACCACAACAGCAATGGCGGTAGCACAGGCGCGTGGTGTGATTTTGCTGGCGGGGACGAATGAATCTGTTCCGATTTTCGAATATACGCCGCTGCAAATCAAACAAGCGGTCACAGGCTATGGGCGTGCGGATAAACAGCAGATGCAGCAAATGACAAAGACGCTGTTGGGTCTAGCGAGCGTACCAAAACCGGATGATACAGCGGATGCGCTGGCGGTGGCTATCTGCCACGGGCATAGCAATGGCTTCGGTTCCATTTTGGGCGCGGAAAATATTTGAAAGATTGTATTGACAAACCAATGAAAACGTTGTATAATAAATGATATGCGTATGCGGCTGGAGGAGAGAATATGCA
>CATIYX010000361.1 GCA_949739095.1 uncultured Clostridia bacterium
AAACGGCAATGCTGTCGGCTCCACCGACAGACGCGCCTGCTCATTTTGAACCACAGGAAACTATACAGACTCCGCAAACCAAAACAGATTCTGCAACATTGATTTGGCTGAAAACGGTTTGGAGAAATAAATCGGTGATATTCCCGCTGCTCTGGCTGTTTGTCGCCGCGGGATTGCTGCTCCTAAAACTACTGAGCTACGCAGCATTTTTGCACAGCATCCGCAAACATTCCGATATCATTTCCTGCCCTGCACTGGCAGCTTTTACAGACCGAAACATTCTTGTCAGGGCAAGCGATAGAATCAGTTCGCCGCTCATGGTGGGCATATTAAAACCAACTTTGTTGCTTCCTAAAATCGAACTGACACCGCAGCAGCTTGAACACGTTCTCTCTCATGAAACGACCCATTTGAAGCGAAACGATATTTGCTATAAATGGTTTGTGTCATTCGTCAAATGCATCCATTGGTTCAACCCTATGATTTATGTAGTGCAACATCAAATCAATCTGGAATGCGAAATTTCCTGTGATTCGGCAGTCACAAAGCACATGAACGAAATGGAAACCCGTAGCTATGCCGATACCATTCTCACGCTACTCGCAGCAGGGTGTTCCAAAACCATTCCGCTGACAACCGGAATGACAGGAAGCAAAAAAACTTTGAAAAGGAGATTTATCATGATGAAAAATCGAAAAACCGTTAGCAAATTGACGTCGTTCGTATCCGTCATTCTTACAATCGTGCTGCTATCCACTACCATATTCGCAAGCGGCGCGCTGTCCTATTTAGTCGCCGATGATTATACGATTGAAATTACAAATAATGGCGAAAAAATAGTGCTAGGGAATAAACCTTTTATTGAAAACGGCTCTGTTTATGTTCCCCTGCGTGAAACGCTGGAAAAAGCAGGTTTTCATGATGGCAACAGCGATATTCGATGGAATGATGGAAAAATAGATGTTGCCATTGCACAAAGTACCGGAGAAGCAGGACTGTTTCACATGGAAATCGGCAATCACCATTTGAGGCTGAAGCGTATTGATGCAACTGCAATCCATTCGGCTCCCATAGAAGAACCAACTGCAGTCAGAATGAGTATAATAATGGAAAATCCACCTATTTTAAAAGGATGGACGACCTATGTTCCTATCGAAAACATCAACTATATGCTTTATAATTCCTTTGATATCAGAACTGCTGACGGCACTCTATGCAAATTATCATTCGGTATTTATGATAAAAATGCCACTGATATTACGGCGCAATTTAACGATGCTAAGCAATCACATCAGGAAGCCGAATATATGAAAAAACCAGATTATGCCGTAGCTAACTTTTTTACTGCATTTGAAAACAGTGATTTTGAAGCCATGAAAAAATATTGTACCGACAACTGCATTGCTGCATATTTTAGAGAAGACGCTATTTTTGGTATGAAAAAGGCTTCTCTGGAATCACTGGATATTAATCCCTTAGAATATGCAAAATCCTCAAACGATTTTAACATTATGGTAAACGTCAAAATGGAACCGGCAGATATTTCCGTGTTTGCCCCCGACCAGACACAAACATCGTTTTATGTCTGCCTTGTCAGACAGGCGGACGGCAGATATTTAATTGACAGTTTTGCAACCGGAGTATAAGGCTATAAAAAGGTGCTATTTCACGGCTTCTTCCACGAAATAGCACCTTTTCTATTTGAACCCCTATTGCACAAATGGTTCTTTTCGTTTGTACAATCCTACGTCCAATTTTTATATTACTTGATATCCGGCTTCTTCCACAACATTTTTTAGTTCCGCTGCATCCAGATTCTTTCCTGTTACCACTGCTTCTTTTTTCTCTAAATCCACTTCCGCTCGTTTTACAGATTTCAGTTCCTCCAGTGCATTTTTTACTCTTGCAGAGCAATGTCCACAGGACATTCCTTCTACATGAAGCGTTATGGTTTCCTGTTTTCCAAACATAGTATTTTATGCTCCTTTCCAGTTGTTTCTTAGTTATTATAATGAAAATTGTTTAAATACATACGCATTTTTTCAAATGTTCCTTCTCCTATGACCTCCGCAATCCGTTTTGCATCCTGCTGCGCTTCCTCCGATGCCACCTCAAATATATCCTCTAGCAATAACCGAATAATGTCCTCTTTTTTCCAAAGCGATTGCGCCATACGGATTCCCTTGGATGTCAAAAAAACAGACCCGTAGCGTTCTTGCTCCGCCAGCCCCTGTACTGCAAGAATACGAATTGCTTTATTCACGCTTGGTTTGCTAACGCCGAGTTCACTGGCAACATCGACAGAACGTACCCCCTCACCTTGTCCCAATGCATAAATCACACGTAAATATTCTTTTACCGCTGAGGATAATTCTGCCATGGTTCCACCATCTTTCATTGGATTTTGGATATCTTTTCTATCATAGCCATCATCTGTAAACCAGACTGATGGGTTACATCAAGCCAAAAGCACTAGCAGCAAAAACCGCCCAAAGCATATGCTCCGGGCGGCATTTTTTCTGTTTCTTACAGGATTGCCATTTCTGTTTCTTTATCAAACAGATGCATTTTATCCATATCCAGTGTTACTTTGATATCATCATGAGCCTGCGCTGTTGTACGCGGATTAACACGTGCAATAAAGTCAACACCGTCAATTTTCAGATACAAATAGGTTTCTGCACCCATTGCTTCTGTTACTTCAACGTGCGCGTCTACAATAGATTCTGTCAAAGTTGTCATATAAACTTCTTCGTCATGTACGTTTTCAGGACGAATACCG
>CATIYX010000362.1 GCA_949739095.1 uncultured Clostridia bacterium
TATTCTCCTTTCCGGCTTCTTGCCAGCCTTACTTATTAAGCTTGTCTTAATTGTATTTTTATTATATTCTATTGTCGGGCAAAATTGTTGATTTTTGTCCGGCATAAGTAAAAATTTTTAAAGGAACATTTTTCAAAAAAAATTCATCCAAAAAAAAAAAAGAATATATAATGCTTCCTTCTACAAATCTATCCCTTCCTCGCCTGAAACAGCCCTAATCCAATCATCTACCACCTTGTTCCCGCTGTCACTCTCATTCTCTTTCTGAAGCCGCTCAGTTTCCGCCTTGATTTTCAAGAGCTTTGCTTTCTGCTCTTCACTGACAGCTTTCCAGTCCTCGTGGCGCATCTCGTTATACAGCTTAATCATTGCCCGGAGTTCTCCCTGGGCGCAGGCTTGCGCTTTCATAAACTCACTCTGTTTATCCCACGCCTGCTGCACCTCCCATTTTTCTCTTATGATTTTACCGGAGCCTGTCTCAACCTTCTCGATCGTTTTATCCTCTTTATCCTTTACATACGCGATCTGCTGCGCCCGAATGATGGCGGCGTAGGCGATCTGTATCTGATGCCACAGCAAATCCAGAGGATTCGCCTGATCAATGGCAGAAAAAATCTCCCGCGTCTCATCGGGGAGATATTTTGAAAAGAATCCATATTTCTCAGCATTTTTATTTCTTAACGGAGCGCCCCCGCCCTTACCTCCAACGGCGTTCTGGTTCCCTGGCTGACCCCCTTTTTTCTTTTTGGTAACGTTACCTTTTGCATTTGGTAACGTTACTTTATCCCATTTGTCCTGATTCTTCCATTTGCGGACCTGCTCTTCAGAAACTTGCAGTTCGGCAGCGATGTCTTTTAACTGTCGTTTCTTTCCACTCTCTATCCAAAGCTGAAAAGCTTTATCCCTGTTCGGGCTCCTCGGTCTTGCCAAGCATCACCACCTCTCATTCGTTTTTGTTTTTCTTAAATAAAAGGCAAAGAATAGCTAAAAACTTTTCCTTGCCTTTTATTAAGTCATTACTTATCTGTCAAGAATAATGTTCATTGTTAGGTAGGTCGTCAATTTCATCCTTCGACATCTTATATATTTTAATTACGGCGCTAATAATCAAACCTATTATTGCTAAAGTGCCTATGATAAAGTATGCTGTCGAATGCTGTGATAAAAAACTATACGCATTTTTACTAAATCCCTCACATTTTATATAATACGCCCAGCATGAAATTAATAATATCGCAATTAATACAAGATTACACCACCAAACTAATGGATATTTCTGAACCGAATTGGCATTGATATCCCGGGAAGATTTAATATCCAGCTTTGTCAACTTTGCAATAAAGAACATGAACATGAAAACAAGGTTCATTATACAGAAACACCAGATAGTCCCAACAATCATTAATTTTGTTACTGGAATATCTTTTGCCCCAATAAAAATATTATCCAAGGAGCTAATTCCACCAAATACTAAAAATGATAGCGCCGTAAAAATTGCGACTAAAGCAAGCAACTGACCATTCATTTCTTTTAGTAAACTGGCCGAAACTATTTCCATCTTTTTTTCAACAATTCTTTCGTAATCCGCATCTGTTTCATGAAATAAGGTAAGCTGCCGTCTTGCAAGGTTCATATGATCCCACATTTTAAGTACAGTTTGTTTGGTTCGGTTAAATGGACTTATTTCATGGTCTTTTGACGGCTTCCAAACATAGTCTTCTGAAAATTGCTCACTATACATGTAGTTTATGACCTTGTCTAAATTAGTTTGCATGATACCAAACTTTTCTTCTTTTTCCAACGAAAAGACATAGTTTGTAATGTTAGTATATAATAATCTACCATCGTTTACAATATATTTATGTAACACATCAAAAAAAGTTTTTGCATCGAACTCCTTTGAATCTTTCGACAATCTTTCACAAAAATCATCTACATCAGCTTCCATCTCGCGAATATGATCTGAGGTTGTTTTTGATACTGTTCCAGATTTTTTATTCCATTCAATCATTCATCAGTCCTCTTCGAAATATTCTTTAATTGCATCTTTCTCAATCACATTGTTGCAATACTTTTCATATGCATCGCACCAAGGTGTTTGATGATGAGTTATTTCCACCAATGATGATGCAGAATATTGGGCGCACTGATCAACCATTTCGTTTATCAATGCCTTATCCTTTCTCAAAATTAATTCATCAGCATTATGACAAACGAACTTCGGGATATCAGCGCTTCCAAAAATCTTAAATTCATGGTACGCTACTGGCACAACCGGGCCAAAGTCCCATGCTTCTATTTCTTCTTCAAAGCAGGGGTGACTTGCATTAACAAGAAAATTTGCCTGTACAAAATACAATATTTTTTGCAACTTTAAATTGCTAATCGAATATCCCTGCTTTTTGCAATACCATATAATGTATCTTGCAATATCCAGAGCACTATACATTGTGCATACCTCCCCCGACTAAAACAAAAAACCTGGAATATAATGTCGATTATACCCAAGTTGAAGTTTTATCAATATTTTATTCATGTTTATTATATAATATTTTATTCTTAAAATCAATTGACATTTCGGCTAATTTTTGTCAAGAACATTTGTTTGTTTTGTCATACCCATGTTTCATAATCGGATTTGTAATATTTCACAACGTCGAAAAAGGCACCCAGATTAACCGGATGCCCTTTCTGCCTGGTATATCGAAATGGGGGAGTTTATACGCCAGGAGCCATATGAAACAGCAATGGAATGCCACAATGGA
>CATIYX010000363.1 GCA_949739095.1 uncultured Clostridia bacterium
CTTCCGCCACAATCCGATACTGTACGCTATTACTGTCGCTTTGAATGGTTACTATTTGATTCTCTTCATCAACTGCAAATGTACCGCCTAATTTTTCTGCTACAAATTTTGCAGGTACATACATGATGTCATCTACTATCTGTGGAGCTACGTTTTCATTCTGACTATCTATTGTCACTTTCTTAGTATCTACAATAGCCTTGGAATTGCTAATAGCCATGGCAATACCATCGGTCAGCGAAGATTTAATTGCCTGAATTTGTTCTTCTGAAAGATAGTCATATCTATGCTGATGATAAGAAATATCGTCCGCCGACTCCATATCGTTTCCCGACGCAGCCTTGCCGTAAACCTCCAATTCACTGATACTAAACCCCTTATATGGACCTAACGCCGTGATATTTATAATGTTAAATCTTACATATAAAGCATCCACATAATTAATGTCAAATTCAATAATAGAACTTTTTGTTTTTTGGGGCTGGGTTGCACTTTCCCATACTTTCCCATCAAGTGAAACATCCACACTACACATCAACTCTCTTATACTGTCTCCCTGTTTCACAACAACTTGATTTATCGTAGAAACATCGGACAGCTCTGCTATAATATTGCCCGCTTGTGTGTCGGCCGAAGCAAAAAATTGTGTAGACCAAATTCCATCGGCAACCTTCTGAAATTCTTTGTTATCTTTTATTGTCGCTTCTCCATTTTTATCCCATCCGCTACCTGTAACTGCGGATATACTTAATATATCATCGCTCGCAGCACATACGACAGCAGAAGGCAGAACAGAAAACAAACAGGCAGTCGCCAAAATTAGACTGAATAAAGATTTCAACGCTTTTCCTCCTTTATTCGCAATATTTTGTATAAACTCTATACACCATCACTGCCGTTTCAGCGCGCGTGGTATTCCCTTTCGGGTTAAAGGTGCCGTCAGGGTTGCCCGTCAAAATTTCATTGGACGCCAATGCTTTTACACTTTCTTCCGCATAATCAGCTATATTGTCCTGGTCAGAAAATGCTGTTTCATCAACTTCCAAGGTTTCCCCCTTTTTCTCCAGCGCTCTGTATAGAATCGTTGCTGCCTGTTCACGCGTAATGCTGTCGTTCACGCCGAACGTTTCATCAGAATATCCATTGATAATATCGTTTTGCACAGCTGTATAAATATAGTCAGTATACCATGCATTATCGGATACATCTGCAAATCCCACAGTTCCTTTCTGCAATTCCAAACCAAACAAGATAACGACGATTTTGGTAAATTCTGCCCGTGTGATATTGTTTTCAGGAGAAAATTCCTTTTCAGAAGTACCATTGATAATGCCCTTTTGATATAATTGACCAATTACATCTTTTGCCCACGGAACACTGTCCAAATCACTAAATTCTTTTTCCGTCGGCTGCTGATTTTGGAATGGTGTCATATCCTGCTGTTTGAGTTGATACAGCGGGATTGCGTAATTTTCCCCTTTGGTTCTGCCCGAATTCCCACCTCCACCTCCGCCAGATAAACTTCCGCCGGTGTTGTTATTTGCGACTTCTTTTTTCAAAACAACTAAATCGAAGCGTTTTTTTATCACCGGTCCGTCTTCAAAAGAAACGGTGGCTGTCAGCGTAACTGGTTCATTTTGACTTGTTCGTATAACGGAACCATCTGGTGCAATGACATTCGGATTACTAGATTCCCAGCTTATCGTTGAACCTGCTGCCCCTTTTGTTAAAAGAAGTAAATCTGTTGTTACTTTCTCATAATCACTCTCCGCCACGCCAATGTTAATTGCCTGTGAGTCCGCTACAGTCGGATTTGGCTGCACAGGACCGTATGCCTCGCTGGTATATCGCTTTCCTTGCACACCTGATTTAACGGGCGTTATCTCAAATTTTATCATTTTGCCTACCTCATTTTCCGTCAGCACATACTCTATGTCCTCTGCGCCGGAAATAGGCTGCTCACTGTCGTCTTCACATACAAGCCATCTATATGTACAGCTGTTACCCTCTGCCGTTTCATCAAAATCGAAAAATTGATACACACCTTTTAGCTTTAATCCTGCAATGAATTTCCCCTCAACTGTTACCTTCGGCGTATAATCAGTATATATAAATTCAAGGTCATAAATTTTCGAAGGACGGGCGCTTCCCGGCATAACCAACTTAAAATATTGCGCAGACAGCGTTTCAAACGAAATGGTAATCTTGTTCCCAGATTCCTCCCGTTCAATTCCCAATATGTTAACCTCCAGATAATCACTATCATTATCTGAAATCATTAACTGGATGTCTTCAGATATATTTTCACCTGTAACAACAATAGAATTATACTCCGTAGGTTCCTGTGCGTCAATCCTGAGCCATGTTTCTTCTTCCGTGTCCCAATTTCCAATCCAGTATGTCGTTTCATCATCATCAATTGTATTTCCTGCTAAAACATCATTCACATTTGCTTTGGCGTTAGACTGATTTTCACCGGATTCAGGCTGTACATTTAATGTAAAACACCGTTCGGTCGCACCGTTCGGTGCCGTTACCACCATTGTCATACCTGTTTCAACATAATTATCGTCTTCTAGCTGTGTTCCGCTTTTTGATTCTACACTGATACTTGCACCTGTTTTTGACGTGGTAATACCTTGTCTCAATTGCTCTACTGACGTCAGATAGGGAATATTCGAAATGGTTTCGGCAGTCATTGTATAGTTACTTGCAGAAACCGTTGCATCACCATCTGTTTCACCTGTCAAATCATAAACTTTAATGTCATCCAACACCATGGAATTTGTAGTTCCGTTTCCGGGCAGCATAAATTTCAGCGTATCGATTCCCGCATAGCCGCCACTTGCGTGACCGGTGAATGTACCAACGGGAATGCCGTTTACATATGCATTATACTGTGTTGAGCCCTGCTGAAAAATCATTGTTACTGTGTACCATTTATTCGCTTCAAATTTGACCGTTTCTGTTGACACAGCAGTAGCATTGAAAACAAACGCACCTGTATTACCCAAAATCCTGAATGTGTTTTGACCTCCTAGATTCCACCAGTTGTTGCCACTCTTGATTTCCAGACGTTTTTCAATTTTGATATCTTCAGAATACACATTAAACTCCAGCACCTGATATCCTTCTTCGGGAACAGTGTTTCTGCCCTCGCTCGCCCCCTGCAATACCTTTTGGAATGTCGGTCCGCTGCTTCCTCCCACCATTTTGGCACTCCTGTCGTCCGCTGCCTTTCCTCCTACGCCTTTCACCCAATTTAAAGCCCCTGTCCCCTGCGTCCATGTCCAACCATTGGCAATGGAGGGCACCGTATTATCATTATATTCGGCGTCAGTTCTGTCAAATGCGCCATCTGCCGATACATAACGTAGTTCACCAATTTCCGCATGAACGAAACATCCTGTCATCATGTTTACTACACAAAACACCGCTATAAAAATACTTAATATTTTTTTATTCTGCATTTTTTATTCCTCCGTTTCAAATTTATAAATCACTACCGCACGCACCTGAACATTTCGCGTGATGATAAATATCTTTGAGCCATTTGTCTCAGAACCGATAATGTCATCGGTGGAGCCAATAGATGCTTCGCCTGTCTTTGTATCAAAAATATAGGTTGTTGTACCGCTTGGCACCTTATAAAAATAATTTGTTCCGTTAGCATTTACTTTGAACGTATCATTGTCTCGTGCCACAACTGTTCCATATACCTTTTCTTCGTACATTTGCCGCCTTGTAATCCACGAATGCTGTTCCTTAAAAGAAAGATTACTTTCCTGCGGCGTTATTTTTCGTATCTCATTGATTTTTCCTGCAGTATCTAACGAAAATTGGACAACACTTCCGGGAACAATTTCATTAAATGGTATTTGCTCTACACTTGCCAAGGTTGTTCCTGCAGTTGATGGATACAGCAAATACTTTGTTGTTTTTAATTTTTCTGAAGTTAAATATCCGACTTCTTGTCCCTGATATATCATATAGATTTTCGAAATAGCACCCGCTTTGTCATCATAAGCTTTTGTGATTTTTGTCACTAAACCGATTTCGTTATCTTCTTCAACAATGGAACTGTTTGTCTCATCTGTCTTCAAAACAGCCAGCTTCACTTTGCCCACTTCACTCGCGTTATAACCCTCTATCAAATAATAGGAGTCTCTTTTGAAGGCGCCGGATTTCACAGTTTTGTATTCAGCATCGTCTGTCATATCCGGCGGTATACTGAAAATGATGGTGTCATTTTGGAGGAAGAATTCTCCATATGAGTCTTCTCCTATTCCGTTTCTGAAAATGAACCCTTGTGTATAATCTCTGTACATGCGATCAGTTAATGGGTTTGTTAATGTTAAACTGCTATCTTCATCTTCGTCGGCTCCCAAAACAGGCGTATCTAAAAATGAAAGTTCTCCTGCACTGTTCGTTTTATAAGCTACTGCTGTTCCACCATCCAGTTTGTTGTTATCCAAATATTGAACCGTTTCGACAGGCGTAAGCGACCGACTGTCTACATTGATTTTTTTAGTCGCTTTCATAATGTGCATCACACCGTCTGCACCAAAAATCTTAAATTCGACAATCCCCATCTGCGTTTCCTTGTAAGTCACCAAATATCCATAAGTGTCTGAATTCTTTACGGTTCCGATTGCTGCTATTTGATGATTATAATCAAGATAAAATGTAGCCGATGTTCCAACGCGTATTTCTTTTGCCTCCTTCGCACCGTTTCTCACAGCCTCCAGATAACTATCAGAAATAGTGTATCGAATACCGTCAATCACAACATACTTATCCTCCAGAGTTTCGCTTACTTCGCCTGTTACCGCGTCTTCTGATGCCAAAACACGAATGATTTGACCGTCCATGCTCTTTGCAATAGAAATAATACTATCTTTACCGATGCTCGAAAAATCAATCTCTTCATCACCCATTAATATGATAGGCTGAATTCCGTTTTCGTTTTTATCAAATGCATATGTTTTTCCGGTATATTTATCTATAATAATCTCATCTGACTTCAACACACTGTCTACAAAAACCGTATCATAATTTTCTATGCTGATAATATCATAAAGGCCGTCCGTATCATTATCAATCAGCTTCAGGCTGCCAACCTTTGGCTTCAGGTACTCCTCGTCAAGCAGATGTATTTTGCCCGCATAAACACCGTTATAAATCACATTCGCTGTAGAACTAATTTCTGCTTTCCACGTTTTTCTATCCATATATTCATCTACCCAATAATAGATGGTATTCTTTGTAGTTGAATCACCTATCATTGGCGCTGGGATGTCAATAACATTTGTTCTGGCTTTATCAGGATACAAATACACAAGGCGTTTATTATCGCCTTTATCCTCTTTGTAGTAATAGATAACATTGTATCCCAGATATTGATTGGCGTCCGCTAAATCAGACTCAAACTCCTCGCCATCAATAGAAATGATATTATTTTTGAAGCTGCTATTTTTTCTGTTTGTCGCTGTATATTCATTGCTATCTACAACCCCTTTTGCCTTATAGACACCACGTTCTTTATAAAGCAGTGTTTCTCCCGGCGTGGTAACAAACGAAATGTTTGGACCTATCGTTTTTGCTTGTGGAACCTCAATATCCAAAGCTTTAAAAATGAGCAAAGTCATCTCTCCCAGAGTCAGTCCGTCTCCTTGCTTATTTTTTGTATCAATTTCCAGACCGATTTTATTCGCAGCCTGCAAATATCCATACGGAAATCCGCCTATCTGCTCTGCCAAGTAATGATATCCCAATGCAGACACCAGCATCTTTACAGCTTCAGGGTATGTAATCACATCATCCGGTCCAAAAGTCCATTTGCCGGTTCCGCTGATAATACCTCGCCCATACAACTTTGTCAAATTTTTTGATAACTCACTATCCTCTGGCACATCTTGAAATATAGCGATATTGTCCATACCGATATCTGTAAGCAGCTCTGCAAGTGCGTTTGCGAATTCTCCTCTTGTGACTGCCTGATTTGGATTATATGCATCCTCTTTATATGCAAGCATAACATCAAACTCATGCAGTGTTGCTAACGGCTGTTCATATTTCGTATCTTGTATATCAAAAGTCTCTAATGAAGTCTGACTTTCTTCTGCCATTACACATACATTACTAAATAATGTTAGTAATAACGACACTATCAAAATACTAATCCTTCCCATTTTCATAATAAATTCCTCCTCGTGTTATCATTCCCGCTTCGTCCATCGCAAAAACTATATTTTCTATTCCAAACGATGTATTTCCCTGTATTTTCCAGGCGTCATTCTCATATATTTTTTGAATACCCTCATAAAAGTAATTTTGCTGGCAAATCCTACTTGAATAGCAATGTCCTCTAAATTCATTCTGGATTCTTGTAATAGATGTTTCGCATGTTCTATTCTCGTTTTATTGATATAGTCCAACAATCCTATTCCTTTACCCTGCTTATACAGTTTCGACATATAGGCGGGCGACAAACAAAAATGTTCTCCTATCATGGCAATATTCATATTCGGGTTCATATAATTATCATTTACAAATTTTTCAAGTTCTCTCACAATGTTGTTGTTATCTCCATTATCAAAAAATTGCACTAAATCCTCAATCGTATCGTACACAGTCTGTTCCATTTCCGTGAACGATTTATTTTCAAACAGTACCTCAATTAGATTATCTCTTAATGCCAGGTTGTTGTATCCTTCTGGCGTTCCTTCATCAATCAGCTTAATTAAAATTCTGACAATATCGTAAATAACACGCCTTCTGCCTTTTAATGAATACGTATCTAACGCAAGATTTGACTGAATAATGTCAATTGCACATGCAGCATCTCCGGATTTGATAACACTAATCAGATTTTCTTCATCCATGCTTTCATAATACTTATATTTGTTATCCTCTTGCCTGATATTCTCAAATGCAATGAAATCTCCGCTTGCCGGCGACCTATATTTAATTGCCTCCAGTACTTCCTGATAAGCTTCCGCAATCCCGCGGTAACTGTCATGTATATCACTTACAGCAATCGTAAACTGAATATTAAAATTATCAAAAATAATTTTCTGGCTTTTTTTTGCCAATTCATAAATCTTTTGGGTATCTTTTTTATTTTCAAAGTTGAACAAAAAATAGGTTATCGTTTCGTCATTAAACGAGACATGTTTAAAATGTTCTCCCAGCAATTCTCCGACAATATTTTTAAAAACAAAATCAACTCGTTCTATTCTTCTATATTCACTTAAGGAATTTGTATCCTCAAAAAAGTTCCCATAACTGTCTACATAATACATCAAAAGAACATATCTGCTATGCGGCATATAAATATTCATAGCGCTTAAAATTTCATCGATTGGCGCCTCGTAATCCACGCCGCCAATCAGCAGCCGTCTCAAAAAAGAACTTTGCACAATTTGCTGCTGCTCCTCCAGTTTACTGGAAATTTCACGATTTTCAGAAACTGTTTTGTCAATGACGTCATTTAAAAAGGAGAACTCATTTTCCTCGCCGGTGTATTTTAGCTTTAATGCCGAAAACAAGTTCACAATCGGCTTATAATTTTTTCTTACCAGCAAAAAAATTGCCAACGCGCCAATGAATATTACGAATATGATACTAACTATGATAATCCACATAATATATTTTATCTGACTATCAATCGTATCACACGGCATAACGCTTACATATTTTAGATTCATAACGCTGGAGGCCGTATAAGAAACTACGAACTTATCGTTTGATACCTCCTGCGACTGCAACCGTTCTAGTTCCGTTTCGTCCACCATGTTATTTGCAATATAAATACGCGTGTTGTTTTTATTAATCGCATACATGATACCATTGTCGATTAATTTACTGTTTTTCACTTTATTGCGAAAATCCGTCATATCATACATCATGCACATTGTAACATAGTTACCCGCTGAAGCATCGGCAGGCAAATTTTTTATGTATGCTATACTGTCTGCAGCGTCATCACCGTTAAACTTAAACTGCAAAAGGTCTAGCTCTGGATAGTGCTTTTGTGACAGCATTTTCTTCCAACCATCATAACTCATATCGTCTCCAATATAAGTTGAATAGAAATATTTACTGGGATAAACCCCACTGTTCGTCACTACCATATCCATATCACTACAATATAAATATAAACAATGTGCATTTGTATTTGTATTATAACTTTTTAATTCACTGGAAATTTCATTAAGGCTGAGGAGTTTCAAATTTTCTTTGTCTGTACTTGAAAAAACATAACTCCGCACAGTCTTGTTAAATTCCAACTGGTCGCCAATTCTAACCATATCCATCAGGGTATTGTCAAATTCACGAATCAACTGATTTAAAACCAATTGATTCGTGCTTTTAATCTGCTCCCTAAGGGAATTTTGCATATAACCATATACAAATACACTAATCAAAATAGGTATTAAAAACACAATGATGTATGAAATTAACCATTTATGAATTACACTATTTTTACGAGATAATAGCTTATGAAACATTCTTTTCTCCCCACAAACATGTTTATCTGTCTAAAAATCTATTATAAGCATTTTGCTTAATCTCAATCGCTCTCTCTATTCCCATGTTCTTCATCTCATTCATGTAATTATCAAAACTCGAAATAGGCTCTATTCCCGTAATAAATTTGAGATACATTTCATTCTGATAGGTGTTTATCTCAGTCATAATTTGGGCATATTCATCGCTTTCCGCTTCCGTTAAAGATACCGTTGGCATCATGTGGCTGCTTGATACTTGCATCCAGGTTTTTTGCGCCGCTTGCTGCTGCGGCATGTTATAATATTGCTGAATATACCGATAATCCTGTCTATACGAGTTTAAAAAATCAAGTCCGGCGTAGCTGGAAAGTACTTGCTGCATGGTAAGTCCGTCCGGGTTGTTCGTCACAAGTTCCGTATATTTCGGATAGTCATTTTCCATGTTGTATGTTTGCTCTTCAACACCAAAATTACTCATTATGTGTCCTTTTTCCGTATAGCTGAAATTTAAAAATTTTGCAGCCAGCTCTTTCTTTTTACTTTCTGCGCTGATTGCGCTTCCCAAGGGCAAAACCGGCGTAGTTTTACTTCCATATTCTACCGAACTGCCTTTTTCCAAAACAGGAAATTGCACTCCTACCAAGTCAAAATTTTCTTCTTGGGCAGATTTTAGCCATACCCCCATACCGCTTCCAATCCACGCATAGGTCGCACCTGCCTCACCTGATAACATTTTTGCAGTTAACATTCTGGAATCAATATTTGCAAAGTTTTTATCCAGCAGGCCTTCATTATACCATTTATTCATAGTAAGCAGATATTCTTTATACTGCGGTGTGTAATATCCGTATTTTACCTGACCATTATCTAAATAGTAATTTAATAAAAATCCGAATCCGCTTTCAAACCCTTTTTTGATATCGACCACTCTTCCTGAAAACGGTGTCGCCGCACCTTTTTCTTCTTTAAATGCTTTGAGCGTTTGATACCATTCATCATAAGTTTCCGGTGCTTCCATTCCTAAATCCTGAAGCCAGTCTGAGCGCATCACAAATCCGCTGATGACAGTACAAATTTCCTTTTCTTCTCCAACATCTAGCAGTCCCGGATAGTAGTAATAATCCCCGCTATTTGTTTGAGAAAGCTTTCTATATACTTCGTTGCTGTTTATAATCTCATAAAAATCAGGAGAATTCTTTTCCAGAAATTCAGCATCCATTTTTAATATGTACCCGTCTTTAATTGCTTTTTCCGCGCCTCCCGGAACATCTGCCCAATAATAAGAAACAATATCGGGCAAATTACGGGACGCAAGCAACAGATTAAACTGCTGTTGGTCCTGCCCCAAAGCCGGAAAAATAAACTCCAATTTTATCCCTGTCTCTTTTTCCAGCGTTTCTTTAAACGGAAATTGAGATTTATCTGTATATTCCCCAATTGGAGCAGAATTTCTCATCCAAATTGTAAGTGTATTATCTTCACCGTCATTTTGAGATTGATTATTTCCGCCGCAGCCGACAAGTAAAACAACACTTAATACTATTCCCATTGTCATAATGAAACTTTCTTTAATCATAATGATTCTCCTTTAATATATTTTAACCTTTCACCGCTCCCACCAACACGCCTTTGACCAACTATTTCTGCAAAAACGGATATATCATCAATATCGGCAGCGTTGATACAATAATAACTGCATATTTAATCGTTTCGGATACAGCCTGCGCGTCACCCAAATCTGCACCGCTTTCCATAATACTCGTATCATTTCCAATGAGAATTTCGCGCAATACCAATTGCAGTGGATATAAGCTTCTGGTTCTAATAAAAATCATCGCATTAAACCATGCATTCCATGTTGCAACTGCATAATAGAGTATTACAACAGCAATTGTCGGCAGCGTAAGCGGAACCATAATTTTAAATAATATCGTCAAGTCTCCTGCACCGTCTAACTTCGCCGCTTCCTCCAGACTCACCGGTATTCCCTCAAATCCTGTCCTTAATATAATTAAGTTAAAGGTATTAATCGCTCCTGGCAATATAACTGCAGCAAGTGTATCATACATCCCCAGCGAAGTAACCACATAATAAAACGGAATCAAGCCGCCCGAGAAAAACATGGTAAACACAATATATAACATCAATGGTTTCTTTATCATAATTTCTCTTCTAGATAACACATAGGCGCCAAAAGAAGTGAGCAGCATATTCAGTATAAGACTTACCGTCAATATGATAATGGTATTTCTGTAACCCGAAAAAATCATTTTGTTTTTTAATACTGCTTCATATGCCGCTAGATTTGGCGCTATCGGGAGCAACAATGGACCTTGATGCGCTATAAACAACATTGAGTTGCTAAGTGATGCAAAAAACACATATATGAACGGATAAAGTGTTACACCTATCATAAATAGCATAAAACAAATGTTAACTATATTAAATATTTTTTGTGGGACAGATTCTTTTTTTTTCATTTTTTCACCCTATTACCATAAGCTGGTATCATTGATTTTTTTACTGAGTGTATTCGCTGATATCAGTAAAATAAAATTAATGACCGCGTTAAACAAGCCGACAGCCGCACTATATGACCAGGCAAACTCTTGCAATCCTCTTCGGTATGTAAAAGATGATATGATGTCCGCAGTCTCATAAGTCAGCTCATTATATAGCAAAATTATTTTTTCGTATCCAACATTTAAAAGTCCACCTACCCTTAGTATCAACATTACCATAATTATTGGTATCAATCCAGGAATGGTGATACTGAGCGTCTGCCTGAATTTTCCTGCTCCATCAATTTCAGCTGCTTCGTATAATCCCTGGTCAATTCCGGCAAGTGCAGCCAGATATACGATTGAGCCCCATCCAATTTCCTGCCATATGTTCGATATCACATAAATCGGAACAAACAAATTTTTGTTATTCAACATATTTTGCGGCTGGAAACCAAACACAGAAAATAATTGAATGATAATCCCTTTTTCCGAGGTAAAGTCTTGAATCATTCCGCAAATGACAACAAGTGATATAAAATGTGGCAAATATGTGATGGTTTGAACTGTTTTAGAAAAATTTTTCCCTTTCAGCTCGTTCAGCAGCAGCGCTAAAATAATAGGTGCCGGGAACCCCCAAATCAAAGTATTTAAACTGATATTCAACGTGTTAAATATCAGTCTTGTAAAGTATCTGCTGTTGAAAAATTCCATAAAGTTTCGTAGTCCGATCCACTCGCTTCCCCAAATACCGTCAGCAGGATTGAAATTTTTAAAAGCGATAACCGCGCCATACATCGGGGCATAGTTAAATATCAAATAGTATAGTATCACAGGCAGCGCCATGATATAAACTATTTTGAACTTTTTGATATCATCTTTTAGACGGATAAAGTAGCTCTTTTTTATTGGCAACGAATTTGATTGAACTAGGACCTTCAACTCTATTTCCCCTCTATTCAAATATTTCTTTCACTTACAATTGTAAAGAAAAAATAAAGCTATGTCCAGTAACAATATTTAGAATTAGTTAACAAAACAAGATATTTAGCATATTTTCCCGATTGACGGCAGACCTACGTATATATTTTGAAAAACAAATTCCACACAACACTGTGTTAAGTGCTTGTCAGCATTATCAAATATTTCTTGTATTTTGGCAATAGAAAATTTACTTTTTCCAACTCATTTTCTACTTCGAAAAATTCTATATCTATATTTTTTTATCTATTTTAAACATTAAATTTCGAGGTCGAGTGCAGTATAGAATCATAAAAAAAGAGGATAACTTCCATTTGGAAATTATCCCCGCAACCAGCTGATTTAATTTTTACTGTCTAAAGTTTAAATCCATTTCTCCCCTAAAAGTCCTGCTCTACAAAATTGTCCGTATTTACAGGGGCTATGTATAATCCTAAAGTGCCTGTAGGGAAATAAGACGCAATAAAACATATAAGAAATCCCCCCACTCTACTGAGGAGACATTTTGAATACAGCGACTTTGCTGCAGCGCGAAAGAGCTAAATGTTTTAAATACTCCCCACAAAGCGCCTTGTGCTTTATGGTATCTAATACTCTTGGGGTACGCGAATGAAACCGTATTTTTGCATAAAAATACAGACTACTTATAATAAGTAGTCTGTAAAAATGGAGGCGCCACCCAGATTTGAACTGGGGATAAAGCTGTTGCAGAGCTCTGCCTTACCACTTGGCTATGGCGCCATACTATTTCATTCTATGCAAGTTCTTTCACCTTTATGTCTGCTATTCAAAACTTAAAAATTTTCTGTTATAATGAAAAATGAATAGTGGGCTTGCTATCGCTGCCCATTATTCATTCTCCACACACGTGCCCTAACGGGCTAATTTGGAGCGGAAGACGGGATTCGAACCCGCGACTTTCACCTTGGCAAGGTGACACTCTACCACTGAGTCACTCCCGCAAATAATAATGGTGCCTCCGGACGGAATCGAACCATCGACACAGGGATTTTCAGTCCCTTGCTCTACCGACTGAGCTACAGAGGCAAATTGGCGACCTGAAAGGGACTCGAACCCTTGACCTCTAGCGTGACAGGCTAGCGTTCTAACCAGCTGAACTACCAGGCCGAATATGGTGGGCACAATAGGGCTCGAACCTATGACCCTCTGCTTGTAAGGCAGATGCTCTCCCAGCTGAGCTATGCGCCCATATCCAC
>CATIYX010000364.1 GCA_949739095.1 uncultured Clostridia bacterium
GCTTTTTTGGCAATGTAATAATCACTCCAACCGTATTCGTCTTGTAGTTGCCTTAAGCGTTTTAAAATATCCAAGGTTTCACCTCCGACTTCTTTTTTTTACCTATTATACCTACATTTTGTATATATTATACCTTTTAATTGTAAATGAAAAAAGATACAAGATGTAATGAAATAATTTACGAGTAGGAGGTGTTTGCTGAAAACAGTATGAAATTTTTGAAAGAGGTATGTATATGAATAACATTTCGGTTATGGTTGTTGATGATAACACAGAAATAGTGGAAACATTAACAACGTACATCAATGCTGCAAGTGATATGACGCTTGCCGGAATCGCCTATGACGGTCAATCCGCCTATAAAATGATATTAAAGACAAAACCGGATGTGGTAATACTTGACCTGATGATGCCGGTACTTGACGGTTATGGAGTGCTTCAAAAGTTAAAAGAGACCAGTTTGGACAAGCAGCCTAAAATCATTTTGTATTCCATGTTTGCCGGCAAAGTACGGGGAATGTTAAAAGAACAAACCGGAAGTATGATAGATTATTACCTGTTAAAGCCACAAATCGGCGAGCATATTTGCGATGTCATCAGAATGGTAGCAAGCACAGAAAAAACATCAGATGGTCTCAGCGAAGATTTGGAAGTCGTTGTCAGCCATATGATCCGAACAGTTGGTGTGCCGGCGCATGTGAAGGGCTATCGGTTTTTGCGTGATTCCATTATTTGGACGGTGAAAGACAATGAAATTATCAGTGCAGTTACAAAAGAGTTGTATCCCGGCATTGCAAAACGCTATGATACAACGGCTTCACGCGTGGAGAGAGGCATACGCCATGCGATTGAAATGGCATGGCGGCGCGGCAACAACGAAATAAGAGAATATTTTGGGGAATGCAAACCAACCAACGCGGAATTTATTGCAACGCTCCGTGAACAAGTAAAACGAATCATAAGGAGATATTAAATCATGGAATATCATATAATAAGTGAAAAACGGTTAAAAGAAGTACAAGACTTTTTTTCTGCTCATAGCATTGAATTGAGTGATCGAAACACCATATTTCACGCAAACGTATTTGAAACAATAAGAAGATTTACACATAACAAGTTGAGCCTAGAGACAATGATTGATACATTCACTTTTGTCATTCGTGTTTTGGAGTATTGTCCTAAAAAAGGAAGAATTGCGTGTATCATGGCGCTTATGGATTTCAAGTGTTTGCCGGCAGAATTGGATAAACTGAATCACGAAGAAAAGGAAAAATTGGCTTTTTGCATAGAGTATGTTCTTTTCATGGATGCATTGGGTGAGGTTAGTGGTAATGAGCAAAGCGGGATGTATTTATTTACTGACGTGAAAAAGGTTAGACGTATTTACTCATTTTTGAAAAAAAAGACACCGGAATGGTTTACCGAAAAATCTCCGTGGTCGAAATGGGAGTTGTACCTCCGCGCTAAGGAAAGTCTTGCGTTAGGCGGCAGTAATATATGCCAATGGTCTTTTCATTCGTATCTTCGTGCTAAGAAGAGTTTCGATAATAGTTTTTAATGAAATGGAATACTATGAAATTTTTGATACGAAATATCCTAACTACAAAATAAGCAAAAAGAACCCCAATTGTCTGACAAAATAACAGTCTGACAATTGGGGTTCCTTTTAGCGCCGCTCTTTTATTTTAGAAAGAATGTTTTTTCATCTCCCGAATCACCGCCTTATCCTCTGCGCTGACGCGGCGGGATTCGATGATTTTTTGCAGCGCTTTTTGATAAGTGTCGCTGTCCCAATGCCGCTGCCGCAAGGCGGTCATGGTCCATGACGGAAATTTTGCAAAACAGACGGACAGTGCCCACGCGACCGCCATTTTCACATAGTATCCTTCGTGACACACGGATTCCAGCGCGTCTACCACTTGTTCCAAATAGGTTTCTTCTATAAAATAGTCCATCAACATCACCACACCAAAGCGCACTTCAAATTCGCTTAGCGCCTGCGTGTAGGACAACAAAACAGGAAAAAGCGGTTCCTGAAACGCGGCAGTGGCGTGCAAACTGCTGCAAAAACTGTCGCAAACAGACCAGTTGGAAATTTTGGGGACGAACGGTGGCACCAGCGTCTGAAAATCTTCAAATGTGTGGACAGCCAGCCCAATCACCATGCCTTGTAGCATGATTTCCTCAAAATAAAGCGGGTCTTGTGCCAAAAAAGAACGCCAATCCCATTCTTTATAAATTTGCCGCGCCAGTTTGCGTAAAGCAGGCAGACGTACGCCCAGCATGTTGTTCACGCCCGGAATTAGAGCGGCGGAAAAATCACGGTAGGATTCCTCTGCTGCATCCAGCAATATTTGACGGATATTATGTTCCATGGAATGACTCCTTTTCATTGATATATTCATTGTAGCATAAAAAAAGATTTCATGCAATGTTTGGGGCCGGAGAAAAAGTTTGGTGATTGTAACAAAACGAGATTTATGCTACAATAAATAGTATAGAAACATAGCGGCAAGAAAGAAGGAAAACAGCATGGAACAAATGAAACAGTTGCAGCAGTGGATTGATGAAAGCTGCCATATTGTGTTTTTCGGCGGCGCGGGCGTGTCGACGGAAAGTGGAATTCCGGATTTTCGTAGTCAGGATGGGCTATATCATCAAACCTATGATTATCCGCCGGAAGAAATTATCAGCCATCACTTCTTTTTGGAACATCCTGAGGAATTCTACCGATTCTATAAGGATAAAA
>CATIYX010000365.1 GCA_949739095.1 uncultured Clostridia bacterium
CATTTTTCATCCTTCCCAAAGCACGGCTTCGCCCGCCGCAAGGCTTTTCTTCACATCCAGTATCCGCTGGTTTTCTGAACCCTTAAAACGCAGATTCAGCCCTTTTTTCTCCTCCGCAAAAGGACCATCCACCAGGACATCACAAAGTTCCAAAAGCGCTTTCTTTTGTGGGTCCGCCAAAATCTGCTCCAGTAGATAACCGCTATATATCCAAATGTTTTTTCCCGTTTCCGCCTTTAGCCGTTTTGCCAGTTTCGTAAGCGCTACCGCTTGCTCAAACGGTTCTCCGCCACTGAAAGTAATATTGCATACAGAACTCTTTGTTAAATCCCGATAAACGTCATCAATCGTTCGCAATTCTCCTGACCCACGCTCCCACGTTTGCTGGTTATGGCAGCCGGGACAACGGTGTGGGCAATAACTTACAAATAACACGTCCCGAAATCCTGTTCCATCCACTACAGAACTATATTGAATTCCTGAGACCTCTATCATTCTATCAGACGCCATGAGTCACACGGTCTTTCAATTCAGCGCGTTTTGCACTGTTCCAGTTACGGGTGCTGCCTACCAGATATCCTGTGATACGCTGAATTGTATCAATATTCTGGCTGCCGCAAGACGGGCAGGTTTCCAGTCCTTCTTCTGCATTTTCATATCCGCAGTCCAGACAGCGGTTGCGCGTATGGTTCACAGACCCGTAGCCGATATTATATTTGTCCATCAAATCAACCGTTTGCATAATGCAATCCGGATTATGCGTTGCATCTCCATCCAGTTCCACATAAAAAATGTGACCACCCAGTTCATATTTATGATACGGTGCTTCCACTTTCGCCTTATGTTCCACACTGCATTTATACCATACCGGCACATGGGAACTATTGGTATAGTAATCTTTGTCCGTGATGTGTTCAATCATCCCGAACTGCTCGCGGTCTTTTTTAGTGAACTTGCCGCTCAAGCCCTCCGCCGGCGTTGCAAGCAAACTATAGTTCAGATTCTTCTCTTCTGCAATCTCACGAATACGGTCATACATATAAGACACAATCTTCAGTCCCAGCTCCTGCGCTTCC
>CATIYX010000366.1 GCA_949739095.1 uncultured Clostridia bacterium
TAATTTCGTGCATCTCCGCCGGTTGCCACGTTTTATGCGCGGCGAGGCGGAGGCACTTTTCAAATCCGTATAATAGTCACTTTGTGACTATTATACCATATCTGCGAAACAATTTCAATCTTGCCGATTGCTATTTTATTTGGAAAACAACAACCGCACCTCTGCCGGGATAACTCCCCTACCTACAGGCAAAACACCCTTCTTGTTACCCTCTGGGGCACACGCGGATATTTCATGACCCAAAAGTGCGAAACTCTCCGTGTTTTTAGTGCTTTTTTGCTCCAAAAAACACATAATAGTATCATTTGTTTAAAAAAATTTATGAAAAATTCTTTCCGGATTCATCATAGACATCTTGCAAGGTGTATGCTATAATAGGTAGCAGAAAAATAACATTTAACCGAAAAGGATGGCGAAACACTATGAAAACATCAACAGAAATTGCTTCTATCGCAGAGTTTACCGGCTATGAAAAAGCTGTAGAATATGTGGCAAAAGCAGGATTTGACGGATTTGATTTGTCCATGTTTGACATGGCGATGTATGACTGGAACACTCGGTCAGTGCTCGACAACCATTCGCCGTTTCGGGGCGCAGACTACCTGAAATTTGTACGCAAACTCCGAACCATCGGTGAAGCGGACGGTATCCGCTGCAATCAATCCCATGCGCCGTTTCCCAGCTACATTCCCGAAATACGCAGCTATTTAAAACGTGCCATTGAATGCACCGCAGAGGCCGGTGCGGAAATATGTGTGATTCATCCCTGCAACCATGAGCCGGCCGAACAAAATGCCGAAATGTTCCATGAACTTTTACCGTTTGCAAAGGAATGCGGCGTAAAAATTGCCGTGGAAAATATGTGGAGCTGGGACAACGACAAAGACTGTGCTTCCGCTGCCGCCTGCTCGTCACACGGTGATTTTCTGAAACATTTGGAACTGGTAGACGACCCTTATTTTGTGGCATGTCTGGACATTGGTCATGCTGAAATGCGCGGATTGGACACGTCAGCGGAGCAAATGATTCTGTCGCTCGGTAAACACCTACAGGCATTGCATATTCATGATAATGATTTGCACCACGATAGTCATCAAATTCCGTTCTCTATGGACATTGATTTTACGTGTGTTGTAAAGGCGCTGAAACAGATAAACTACAGCGGCTGGTTCACGCTGGAAGCTGACCAATACCTTGCCACAAACTATGCTGAAGGTAATGTGCAGCAGGGCGTGCGTGAATTGGCTGACGTCGCGCGGCGTCTTGCAGATATGTTTGAACAGGTGGAAGCATAGATGGTCTTGACCCTTCCTATCTGCCGCCGGAACCAATGATTTTTTCACAACAAAACTTGTTTTTTAACGATAAAACAACAACCGTGCCTTCACATGAAAGCACGGTTGTTTTGATTGAACTCTGCGCGCATAGACTGGACAATCCCCTTTTCTATGCTGCGGCAGACCCGCAATAAATGTCTTATTTAAAAGAAAAAATCGTCACATTACATTTGGTTGCGCTTGCATTTTTCTTAATGGAAAGCCGGAATGTTGTAGATTCTCCGGGTGCAAGCCCTTCTGCGCCAACAGCATAGGTAGAATCGGTATCCACTACTTTGCCGGCAGAATTCTGGAACGAACCTTTTACCTGCACAAACTTATAAGTAGCCGTACCATTGTTTGTTAAGGTACCAGTGCAAATCGTGTAAGAGGAATTGCTGGTCACCTTCGTGTTTGAAATTTTCAGGATACTCGTGCCCGACGAGGAACTGCTACCTGATTTGGAGGAGCTGCTGCCTGACTTGGAGGATGTAGTGGCTTTTTTATACTCTCTGCCGGAACTGTCTTTTATGCGTCCGTTTGCCGTCACTGTATATTTCTTGCCATCTGCTTTGAACACGCCGCGCGATGGTTTCCAAGTGATTTCCTTTGTGTCTTTTGCAGCATTGTTGCTTGCTTTGGAGGTATCACCGGACGCTTTGGAATCATCGCTGCTCGGCGCCGCGCTGCCGCTTGCTTTGGTAGAACTGCTGCTCGCAGTAGACTCCAGCTTGTTTTCACTAATCACAATGCTCCCTGACGTGGATTTGCCATCCTCTGTCACAGCCGTCCAGTTTCCTTGCATTGCCTTTTGCATATCTGCCGCCGAATCAAATGTTTTTCTCTGGCTTAGTACTGCCGCATTGCTTACCAGCGCGATGATAAGCGCCAATATAAGTGCCACAGGTATACTTAAAAGCAGAAGCATTTTTTTCTTTTTCTTGTCCGCTTCGGCTGCCTGTGCTTGCTTCATTTTATGTGCCTCCACCAATTCGTCCAGTGCAGGCTCATTCACTGCTTCAAACGCCGCTTCTTTTTCCATTCCGCATCTATCGCAGGTTTCTTTTTCATTTGCATTATAACCGCTGCACAGACAAACCCATGCATTTTCCAGTTCTGCCGGTTTTGCTGCCGCCTGGCTGTTGATGGTTTTCAGCGCATCCAACTGTTCTTTTTCCACCGTATCTTGTGGGTCGAACAATTCCACGTCATAATCCACCCATTTTTCCCCTTCATACATAGCGGTCGTACCGTCAGCAAAGGAATATTGATGTTCCATCAGCTCAATTTTCCGAATGTCTTCCTGCGGCAGTGGTACCTGCAAATTTCGAATCATTCCGTTCTGTGGCACAGAGATATCCTGCACAGTAATCAGAAACTGTTCTTCTCCATTCACAGGA
>CATIYX010000367.1 GCA_949739095.1 uncultured Clostridia bacterium
CGCCTGTCACACTGTCAACAAAATACTGCCAAAAATGTACGTCCCCATTTGACTCACATTTGGCTCCCATTCTTCATATAATTATTAAAATTATGTCTACACTGATAAATGTCTAATTTCTATCCCACATTTGTGGAAGAGGAATTTCATCACCAGCATCTGGATCACCTATACACTCTTTGCGTTTCATTAAATATTTCAAATATGTTATGCGACCATTTGTATCCTTTACTCCCATAAAACCACCATAATAATTGGGGAAATAGCGTGTTCGCGGTTGGTCTAAAAATCGAACCATTATTGTACAAAACATTTCTGGCGTCAATCTGGCATTTGATATACTATAAAATATATCTTCTTGAGTAATTAAGCCTCTTTCCTCTGCTTGTTGCAAAGCAAGTTCACTGTCATTTAAATCAAGGCTACCTAAACACCGCATCATTAGCAACATAGCTTCTGCTAGTGTGATATCCCTATCCGCACAAAAATAATTGTTGCCATCATAAACTTCACCCTTTACTATTCCAGTATAAGTTGCTATTCCGATATAAGGTAATAATTCACTTAAACAATATGTACCATCTTCTTTTGAACTTGGATCCCCGTACCATATAAGTTCTCCATTTTCCGTTATGGTATATCCATCGACTTCTACCCATTTTTGTATAAAATCACTCATGCCTATTACAGGTTGATCCATTGCGCCAATTGCTTTCATCAGTGCTGTAACATATTTAAGCCGCGATATAAAACCTATTTCTGTATAATAAGGCGTTTCAATTATTTGATATTCTGTCAAAACAGCCAGATTTCTTGCATATGTATCGTATTCTGCATATACTGTAATAGTACATGCTAACACAAATATTAATACGATATTCATAAATTTTATAACTTTCATGATGTTCCCCCTTATCTTATTATACTTCCATTTTTATCAAATGCTGAATATACGATTCTTTTATCATAGCCATGTTCTGCACGTATGGAATTTTCTGTGATACTATGATATGTACTAATTTGACCATATGGATAAACGGAACGACTATTAGGATTTTTTATCTTCATAAAATATTGGATTCCAACGGTTTCATATTCTTCATTAGTATGTATTGATAATTGTTCCTTATCTACCATTCCATTATAACAATAATAATTTATACCATTTTTATACTCATTAAATACCCCTGTCATATGATGCTGTGCATGTATCAATTCATGTGCAAGAAATAGAAAGTCTGGTGTGTCCGCATAACTTCTTAGATATTTCTCTCCATTAGCGTTTTCAAGAAGCAGAAACAGATTTTCATTCTGTAATTCTTCATCATTTATGTTGACAGTTAATTCCCCTATAATTTTATCTCCAACTTTATGAGTCCGTACACCATATACTTCTGTACTTCGTAACTGTCCGTCACTATTTATTCCATTACGTTGTATCATTACATCAACATCTTTATTATTAATAATATCTCTAATAAGTTGGGTTCCTTCACTTTTATTGCCTGATCTTTCTTCTATAATAAATACTTCACCCGTTTTTGAGTTATAATCTAACACATCATCTGTTAATTCCTGCATCTCCATAAGGGTTTTTTTATTTTCTTTTCTGCTTGCGCTATCTAAAAACGCCGCTAATCCCCATGGATCGACCATCATCACTGGATTATTCCCACAATACGCATACCAGTTTGTGCCGTCCTTGATGGGATCTTCACTTATAAACCGTCCAGTACCGGGATCGTAGTATCTTGCCCGGAGATAGATATTGCCGGTTTCGGTGTCGACGTATTCTCCCGCATAGCCGAAGGGGTTATCAAATGATGAGGTTGTTTTGTAAGCTTCACTTCCAAATGCAAAAAAGTGCGTTTCACTTTTTACGTTACCATTTGCGTCCACGATTCCTACCACATCTCCGTGTCCGTTGAACGTATAGTATCCCTTGTTGCCACCTTGCTCTATAGATATCAGCCCACGTCCACGGTTATATTTAGAGATGTTGCCGTTGGTTACATCTACTATCACATTGCTTCCGTCTAAGATGTGGGTGGTTATTTCACCATTCACTGTTTTACTAATACGCAGTCCATCCGGATTGTACGCATATTCTGCCGTTGTGCCGTCCACAACTGCCTGTGTCATCTGTCCAAATCCGTTATATGAGAACACTTCTACTCCATTGTTTTCTCCATAATATCCATATTGTCCAACTTCTTCTCCCAACAGACTAAGTCGCATACTCTCTGTCTCATAACTATAGCTTGTTTTTTCTTCAACAACTCGATACTGCTGGTTCCCATTTGCGTCATAGGTATACGTTACAGTACAAGGATCTCCTACACCAATCCCGCCACCTTCATAGCGTTGCTCCTTCACCATTTGATTATTTGCATCATACCGATATACTATCTGATGAATTTCTCCATTTACATTGGCAAACTCTTCCTGTGCTCGATTGCCGTATGCATCATAGGTGAAACCTAAATTATAACATGCCCAATCGGATCCATCTGAAGATTCACCGGTAAGCTGTCCCAAACTGTTGTAAACATAGTCTACAGTGCTATTAGAGGATTTGAGCCATTCCACTTTCCGTTTCAGGTTACCGTCCAGGAAATAGTTCGCGGCATAGGTGTTAATACTGGAACTACCGCGTTTGGTATCCATTTCCGTGAGCATATTTCCGCTATTGTAGGAATAGGTCGTC
>CATIYX010000368.1 GCA_949739095.1 uncultured Clostridia bacterium
ATGGCGCGGCGGGTGGCAAAAGAAAAAACAGGATTACCTGACGAAAAAATCGGCGTATTTTTCATCACCCCCTGTCCCGCCAAAGTGACGAGTATTAAAGCTCCTCTTGCTTTGGAACAGTCCAACGTCAGCGGCGCTATTTCCGCTAATGAAGTCTGCGCCAAACTGCTCCCTATATTAAAGAATATCACGCAGCCCAGGCCCCTCTCCGTTGCAGGCATGGAAGGCGTGTCCTGGGCACGCAGCGGCGGTGAATGCGAAGGCACAGACACCATGCAATATATTGCGGTGGACGGCATTGACAATGTGATGAATATTTTGGAGCAAATTGAGGACGAAAAGCTGGATGACGTAGATTTCGTGGAACTGTCCGCCTGTCTTGGCGGCTGCGTGGGCGGTGTACTGAACATTACTAATTCTTTTGTAACGACAACGCGGCTGAAACATATCACAAGCGAACTACCGAAACGTCAGGAAACCTGTTCTATCACACCTGAGGACGCACTGTTCCGCACGCCGATTGAACATGAGCCTGTGATGAAATTAGATGAAGATTTCGCGGTGGCAATGCAAAAAATGGAACAAATGGACGCGCTCTATGAAAGTATGCCAAAACTGGACTGCGGTTCTTGCGGCGCGCCCTCCTGTAAAGCGCTTGCAGAAGATATTGTCCGCGGTTTCGGTAATGAAAATGACTGCATTTTCAAAATGCGTGAACGCGTACGGGAGCTTGCCAAAGAACTCTTTGATTTGGAAGCGCGTCCCTATGGGCTGAACAATCAGAAGGAGGACGAAGCCTTATGAAAATCTCTGAACTTGCCAAAGCGCTGCACTTGGAACTGCTGACAGAGCCTGGTTATGACGACCGTGAAATCACAGGATGTTATATCGGCGACCTGCTAAGTTGGGTTATGGGACGTGCCAAACCACAGGATGTTTGGATTACGGTTATGAGCAATATTAATATTGTCGCGGTGGCATCTCTGGCGGATGCGGCATGTATTTTGGTTTCAGAAGATGTTCCGATAGAGGATGCTGTCTTGCAAAAGGCAAACATGCAGGATGTTGTGATACTCCGTTCTCCACTTCCCAGCTATGAACTTGGGCTTCAGGTACACGAGGCGGCAGGTATATGATGCGTTATGATTTTCATCTTCATTCCGCACTTTCTCCCTGTGGCGATATGGATATGACCCCCAACAACATTGTGAATATGGCAATGATTAACGGCTTGAACACCATTGCGGTTTCCGACCACAACGCAATCGGCAATGTTGCAGCCGCCATGGAGGTGGGTCGCTCTGTTGGCGTAAAGGTGATACCTGCCATGGAAGTGGCAACAGCAGAGGAAGTTCATATTTTGACTCTCTACCCCACTTTGGAGGCGGCGGAATTTGTGGCAAACCACGTTTATGAAGCATTGCCTGACATTCCCAACCGGCCGGAAATTTTCGGGCAGCAGGTATTGATGAATGCTGCGGATGAAATTGTAGGATATGAAGAAAAATTGTTAATCAATGCATGTCAGCTTTCCATGGAAGATTTGTTTCGGTTAGTAGCGGAAGCGGGCGGCGTATTTATTCCGGCGCATGTGGACCGCCATTCCTATAGTGTGCTGACCAACTTAGGGTTCATTCCGGTTGATTTAGATATCCGCTGGATTGAAGTGTCGCGGCGTGTGACGGATTTATCCGCCTATTTAGACAGCCGCCCCGATTTGGCACACTACAATATTTTACAAAACTCTGATGCACATTATCTGGAAGATATCGCGCAGGACGGCGGCAATTTGGATGATGGTTTTGAAGCATTATTCCGGCATTAAGGAGCAGTTTCTATGAAAGAATTATCCTTGCATATATTAGATATCGTACAGAATTCTGTGAAAGCGAATGCCTCTCTCATTCAAATCAGCATTGAGGAGGATACCACGGCAGATACCCTGCGCATTACCGTAGCAGACAACGGCTGCGGTATGGATAAAGACTTGTTGCAGCGCGTGCGTGACCCATTTACGACTACACGTACAACACGTAAGGTTGGTATGGGGATTCCGCTTTTGGAAGCGGCAGCAACAGGCTGCGGCGGCAATTTGGATATTCAGTCTCAGCTTGGTGTTGGTACAACGCTTTACGCAGTGTTTGGGCTTTCACATATTGACCGTGCACCGGTCGGCGATATGCCAGGGACTATGAGCGTTCTGGTATCCGGCAGCCCGCAAATTGATTTTGTATATACGCACACAGTAGATGGTGCTTCTTTTACATTTGACACGCGTGAAATACGCACTGCACTGGATGGCGTTCCACTGGATACACCGGAAGTCGTAAGCTGGATACAAGCCTATGTCTATGAAGGGTTGGATTCGCTCAAAACAAAGTGATCAAACAGCATTTTTAAAGAAACTAGCGTGAACTATCACGTTAATAGATTGGATTGCCACACGGCGTTTTCGCCTTTATGGAAATCCATTTTACGTCTTATCTGCCCACGATAAGACGCTTAAAAATTTTTTATTATTATTTTGTGGGCAGAAAGGCTATAGGTAATTAGTATGAAAAGTTTAGCTGAATTACAGGCAATTAAAAACAGAGTATCTCAGCAGGTAAGTCTGCGCCAGGACCGCGAAGACGGTATCCGTGTGGTTGTCGGTATGGCAACTTGCGGTATTGCGGCAGGGG
>CATIYX010000369.1 GCA_949739095.1 uncultured Clostridia bacterium
AACCGCGTGCTGTTTTGCCATCCGGATTCCCTCCAGCAAATACCGGTGGGACGGACAGCTATAAGTGCAGCAGCCACATTCTAAACAATCTGTTGCATGGAGCTTTACGCTCTGCTCCACATTTTTTCTGCGTCCCGCCACTGACAGCAGCATGGGCATCAAATTCATTGGACAGGCGTCCACACATTTTCCGCAGCGCAGACAGGGTCCTTCTTCAAAAATTCCTATTTCTTGCCCTGTCAAAAGCAACAGTCCTGAAGAAGTCTTAATCACAGACGCGCCGAGGTCATATTGGCAATGTCCCATCATAGGACCGCCCGCTACAATTTTTAATGGTTCCTCCGCCACACCACCTGCCGCTTCCACCAATGCTTCAAACGGCGTTCCAATTCGCGCTTCCAGCACTTTGGGCTCTTTCACTCCACCACCCGCAACTGTGATACGCCGTACCACCGGCGGCATTCCGTCTTGAATTGCACGGCAAATACTGATGCACGTATCCACATTGTTGACAACAACGCCTACGTCAATCGGCAGTTTTCCGCTTGGCACTTCTTTCCCCAAAACAGTTTTGATGATATGTTTTTCGCTACCTTGCGGATATTTTGTCTCCAGCAGCGCCACCTCAATTTCCGGTATGTCCTTTGTTTTGTCGCACAACAGTTGTTCTGCATCCCGTTTGTTGTCCTCAACGGCGATAATACCTTTTTCCGCACCCGCCGCTTTCATCACAGCACGCAATCCATAGATGAGTTCATCGCTGTAGTTCAGCATGGAATGATGGTCGCTGGAAAGATATGGTTCGCACTCCGCACCATTGACAATCACGGTGTCACAGTTTTTCCCTTGCGGAATGTCCAGCTTAATATGAACCGGAAAACCTGCACCACCCATACCGACAAGTCCCGCTTCACGGATACACTGACGGATTTCCTCCACACTCATGTCTTCAAAGTTGTCCTTCGTACTGATCCGCTCTGCCGGCGTGTCCTGAAAATCGTTTTGAATGACTACGCTCATAACCCGCGTGCCGTTTTGGTGAGGACGTGGCTCCCCTGCCACCACCTGTCCCGAAACACTTGCATGGATTGGCGCGGACAAAAACGCATCACTTTCGCCGATTTTCTGCCCCATTTTCACCATATCCCCTTTGGCAACCAACGGCTGACATGCTACACGAATATGCTGCAGCATCGGTATGACCACCTCTTTTGGCGGCGCCATAACCTCTAGCGGCTTTGCAGCGGTTTCCTGTTTGTGGTAATCAGGATGAATACCGCCTTTGAAGGAATATAATCCCATAACACTGCCCCTTTCTTGTTTTTTCCGATAAAACCCTAATATACATTCACCATTATAACGCTTTTTTCGCCAAATT
>CATIYX010000370.1 GCA_949739095.1 uncultured Clostridia bacterium
ACGGCTTGCACAGGATATTGACTTTTTGCGCCATCATTTCAGCGGTTTTAACTGTACCATTCCGTTGAAAGTGAAAATTCTTCCGCATTTGGCGGAAACAGACCGTGCCGCTGCGTGGCTGGGCAGCGTGAACACAGTTGCCTGCCGTGAGGGCAAACTTTATGGATATAGCACTGATGGATATGGCTTTCTTTCTTCTCTCGCGCTAGAGGGCATTTCCCTTGCAGATAAACGTGTGCTATTATTGGGTTCCGGTGGCGTAGCGCGCGTCATTGCACATGAATGTGCTTCTGCCGGCGCTGAGGTCACCATTTGCGCCCGTAACCGACAAACAGGTCGAGAGCTGGCAGAAACTGTCAAAGAACATACCGGTCGCGCCGTTACGTATACCGACCAGCCTCCTATGACTAACTATGACCTACTGGTCAATGGTACGCCTGTCGGTATGTCGCCAAACACGGATGCTTCCCCCATTGCCAAAGAATTTCTCTCCGGTATACCTGTGGTATTTGATACTATCTATGCACCCGCTGAAACACTTTTGCTCCGCAACGCGCAGGAGTGCGGCGCAAAAACTATTAATGGGCTATATATGCTGATTTATCAGGCGCTTCGAGCACAGGAAATCTGGCTGGACATCACATTCACTGATGAAGAAGTTCGTGAAATTGCAGCACACGTACAGGCGGAACTGGACAGGAGGGACGCACAATGAACATCATCCTGACCGGCTTCATGGGCAGCGGAAAAACAACCTTTGGTAAAAAATTGGCACAGTGCAGTGGCTTCACCTTTTTGGACATGGATGCCGAAATTGAAGCGCAGGCGGGTATGCCGATTACCGATATTTTTTCCACGCATGGTGAACCCCATTTTCGTGCGTTAGAACACACTTTTTTACAGTCTTTGTCACAGCAAAAAAAACTGGTGCTTTCTACCGGCGGCGGTATTGTGCTTAATCCGGATAACATGGCTATTTTGAAACAATGCGGTACGATTGTCTTTCTGTCACCTCCGCCGGAAGTATTGCTGGAACGTTTGGCAGGCGATACCACCCGACCGGTCATTGCCGGAAAAACATCGGACGAAATTCTGGATTTATACCAGACACGGCTTCCTTTTTATCAAAAATATGCAGATATGACACTGGATGGTGAAGCACAATCCATGGAACAACTATTACAATATATGAAAGAACACGAAAAGTAAAACATGCTATAAAATACATTTCCTAAAAAGAAAGGCGGACATGTCATGGAACTCAAACGCTGCGGTGCAGAAATGCTTGCTTTGGTTTATCCCGATATGCAGCAGCAATTTCCACCCGAGGAGCGTAAACCTCTCCCCCTTTTAGAACAATTGATTTCCCAAAAATGTTATGACCTGGTTGTAGCATATGATAACAGCGTGCCTGTCGGCTATTTGCTGCTATGTCCTACGCCGCAAAAAATCGTTTGGCTGGACTATATTGCTGTGTTTCCCCAAAAGCACAGCAATGGTTATGGCACCGAAATGTTGCAACAACTTTCCTCTGTCTATCCTACCGCCCTAGGTTGCTTGTTGGAGGTAGAACAAGTAGATCCCGCGACTCCCAATACTCTTCGGCGGATTCGATTCTATGAATCGCTTGGCTGTCAAAAATATCCCTTCTACTATGCTTTGCCAACACCGGACGGCAGCTTTCCCATGGATTTATATCTACTGCCTTGGCGGGCAACAGCGCCAGATGCCGAAGATATCAAAGGCGCCATTTTATACGCTTTTAATACTATTCATCAAGATATTGCCCACCGTGGGCAAATATATCAAAAAATCCTCCAGAGTATGGACGAACAGATATTTTAAAATAGGGAATTACGGATTGGTAATTCTCTATTTTTCTTTTTACATAGTGTTTCCCCTTCTTTTTTCCGGCATAAACGCCCAATTGCCGTTTACCAAAAAGTTTCCTTTTACAAAATATATTAGTTTCCTTTCTTTTTAAACGCATTTCAAATTTTTCTATAAATCTTTCAAAAAACACTTGACATTTTCCGACTACAGATGTAGAATATATTCAGACTACAATTGTAGACTGAATGTAAGGAGGTTTTTAAATGACATCAAAAAGCTATAACATTGGTGAGGCAGAGCTTGAAATTATGAAAGTTCTCTGGACCGCTGGAAATCCTGTCAATACGCAATACATCAGCAAAGCAGTAGCGGAAAAAGGCTGGAAACGTACCACAATCTCAACCTTTTTAACGCGTCTCGTGCAAAAAGGCGCGCTCTCCTGCGAAAAGCAAGGAAAATTCTATTATTATACGCCGCTGATTTCCCAGTCGGAATATAGAATGTCGCAAACAAAACATCTTATCAAAGATCTCTATAATGGTTCCATAAAAGAATTCGCAGTTTCGCTATTTGAAGAAGAAAAGCTGTCAGCAAGCGATATCCAAGAACTAAAAGCAATTTTTGAGGAAAAGGAGGGCTAACGATGCTGGAAAAGCTTTTTCATGCAATGCTTCTCACCTCTTGTATTGGCGCGGCACTCAGTCTCCTTCTGTTCCTGCTGAAACCCGTCACAAAAAAATATTTTAGCAGCAATTGGCACTACTACATATGGCTTGTCGTTCTTTTTGTAATGATCCTGCCTGTTCGGTTTCATCTGCC
>CATIYX010000371.1 GCA_949739095.1 uncultured Clostridia bacterium
ATTATAAAATCAAAAGCGCCGCCGAATTGTTTCATCGCTTCGCTCGAAACCGGCGATGCGCAAAATTATACCAGTCCGCGTTGCGGACATGGTATAATAAGAACAATATATAAAGAAATAGAAGGAGTGAGTTCTGTGAAAGGAACGTTGTCAGAAAGAATGTTACCCGCACCGGTGGGTGGCGGATTTGCCATGGAAGGTTATTGGGTTTGGTGCGGAAGCGTTATCAAAGCAGATGGCAAATATCACATGTTTGCGTCCCGCTGGCGCAACACGCTGCCCATGCACCCCGGCTGGTTAGTGGAATCGGAAATTGTGCGTGCAGAATCCGAAACACCGGAGGGACCGTATACATTCAAGGAAGTGGTCACACCCGCGCGCGGCGCAGAGTATTGGGACGGACGCTCTACACACAACCCGCACATCATGAAATGCGGCGATACCTATGTGCTCTATTATATGGGTTCAACCCATCCGTTCCCTGATGTTCCGCCCGGAGAAACACTGGATAACAGCAGTCCGCGTACCATTGTGGCGCGTGCAAATAAACGCGTTGGAATTGCAACCAGCAAAAGCATCTATGGTCCGTGGGAGCGCCGCGAAGAGCCGGTACAAAAACCACGTCCGGAGCATTTTGATAATTTCTTTGTTTCCAATCCCGCGCCCTGCCTAAATCCGGACGGCAGCGTACTGATGGTATATAAAACCAGAAAATATGCAGAGCAGCCTTATCCGGAATATTTGCACGGAAAGATGGAGCTGGGTGTGTCAAAGGCGGCATCTTTTGAAGGACCGTTTGAGGCGTGCAGCGATGTGCCGTTGATTCATGAAGAAGGTCTGGAAGTGGAAGACCCATTCATTTGGATAGATGAGGATGGCTACAACATGATGGCAAAAGATATGAATGGCAGAATTTGCGGCGAACATATGGGCGGCATTTATGCGTCCAGTAAAGATGGCGTGCATTGGGATGTCAAACGGGATTTCCAGTTCTATTCCCGCAATATTCTGTGGGATGATGGACAGGTGCGCGAAATGGGGAATCTGGAACGCCCTTTTATTTTGTTTGAGGATGGTCGTCCAACACATCTCTTCTTTGCAACTTCTGATGGAAAGAACGGAGAAGGCTTCATGAATGCCACTAAAACATGGAATATGGTGATTCCTCTGAAATAATACCATGTGCTAGACAGAGAAATGTTTCGGCTGAAAAAAGTCGAACCGCATATGCCGCTCTATGCTTATGGGGAAGGAGAACAAATATGCGAAAAAAGAGTATCATTTTAGTTGTGCTGGCGCTTTTTCTGCTGTTTGCGGGTTGTACGCGGCAAACGGAGGAGGGGCAACCAATAGCGCAGATGCAACTGGGAAAGTATGAAATGGAAGCGTCTGAGGAACCGCTCAAACCTTATGTCATGTTGGAAGAAAATCAAACGTTTCAAATGATGTATTCGGCGTTGATGAGCTATCTCCCGCTAGGAACCTATGAAGTAAAGGAGG
>CATIYX010000372.1 GCA_949739095.1 uncultured Clostridia bacterium
GACGACCTATTCCTACAATAGCGGAAATATGCTCACGGAAATGGATACCAAACGCGGTAGTTCCAGTATTAACACCTATGCCGCGAACTATTTCCTGGATGGAAATTTAAAACAGAAAATAGAAAATGGATATGATTATACGAACTATACCTATAACGGATTAGGACAGCTTACCAGCGATATTACAACAATGAATAGCAACAATGGCGAATGTTCGTATGACCAGTATTTTACCTACGATGCATATGGAAATCGGATATGGTCAGATTTTGGCAGCGCAACAGGTGAGAACCATCAGACACTCTATCAATATAATGCGAATAACCAGTTGGTACAGGAAAAACGTTACGAAGGAACCAGCATAGAAACCGAAACCCCCTATACCTATTCCTATACGTATGATGCCAACGGAAACCAGCGGTATCGTACGGTACAGGCAACTTCGGAATATGAGGAGTGGGGCAATGAAGGAATTGGTTTCAGCTTGCTGGGAGAGGATGTAGGTCGATTCGGACAATATGGCAATACCGCTGCTGTGGAAGAATTCACCTACAACGGTTTCGGAGAGCGTACGGGAGCAGTTGTAGACGGTACGACAGCGGAATATGCATATAATCCGGATGGATTGCGTATCAGCAAAACGATAGATGGCATAACCACAACCCATATCTTAGACGGCAGCAATGTGGTGGCGGACGTCAAAGACGGAGCCATCTCCAAATACAACCGTGGTCGCGGACTGATATCCATAGAGCAAGGCGGCAACAAGGGATACTACACCTTCAACGGACACGGAGATGTGATAGGAATTGTGGACGGAAACGGCAGCTTGACAAACAAGACGCAGTTCTATGCCTATGGAGATGAAATATACCAAGAATCTGCCGCATTCAATAACCCCTTCGGCTATGCGGGAGAGTATACAGACACAGAAACCGGTAACATCTACCTCCGCGCGAGATACTACGACCCGAGCACTGGACGCTTCACCAGCGAAGACCCTATCAAGGACGGCACGAACTGGTATGCGTATTGTGGTAATAATCCAGTCATGTTTGTCGATCCGTGGGGATTAAAACCAGGGGACCATTTTAGTACTCTTGATGAAGCAGTAACAGATGCGGCAGAATATTCTAATCCCATTTCCTTTAAATTAGATGAAGAGGTTATGGCATATATTTATTATGGCGAAGACGAAGATGAAAATGGCAATAAAAATGGATATTATTATTACGATGAGCCAAGAAATGATTTATCTACACATGAGGAACGACAAGGGGCTTGCAAAGCTTCTCCAACCAGCCAAAATAAAATTGCTGCTGTTTTTCATACGCACGGAGCTTATGATGCAGATTCCGAAGGTGTTTTTGATGAATTTTCTACTCCGGATAATAGTCCAAATAATCTGTATACAGATACAGTTGAGTCGGATAAATCAGGATATGATTATTATATGGCGTCTCCCGTTGGTAATTTACATTTATATACAGCTAATAGTGGGAATTATGAAAATACTAAAATCAAATCAGGTCTACCAGTTGACCCCAAAATAGCATTACATCAAAAAATGAAAAACACACTTATGTGGGGACTTTTGCAAAAAGCTTTTCCGGATGCCACAGAGCAAGAAATTGTGAAAGCAAGATATAATAATCCTGATAGTTGGGGAGATGTAATATCAGAGTTGAAAGGTGTTAGGTGATTGTAATGAAGAAAGTATTAATTGGTTTATCAAGCATTTTTGTTTTATTAATAACATTTTCGGTATTTGCATTGCAGGAGGATAATTGTCGGATTAAATTGGGTAACGAAATTCTTACAATGAAATATCCAATTATTATGCAAAATGATAGAGTATATGTTTCTCTTAGAGATATATGCAATAAATTGAGTATTCCAATTTCTTGGAATGATGCAGAGAATGAGGCATATGCAGATATATATAATAAAAAAATACCAACATCAAAAAAAACCGAATATAAAGATGATGGGGTGATACCAGATGCGGAAACTGCATATCAAATTGGGAAAATAATTCTGGAAAAGTATATTAATCAGCCTGTTGAATATGAAACAGAGAATGTTAGCTATAAGTTGGAGACAAAATTTTTAGAAGCAGAGAATGCTTGGAGAGTTTATCAACAACTTACTATTAAAAAGGGGTACACTATAGGAATTCGGCCTGGGACTACCATTGATAATGTTGAAATAAAATTAAACAGAAATACTGGAGAAGTATTATATCTTAGTACCTATGGTACTTTTTCAAATCTTAAATAAAATTGATTTTTCAGAGCTTTGGTGGATATAATTGAATCAGTATTTTATATTAGAGTATATTAATGCAATTGATAAGCTTGGAAACGTGAAGAGTATGACTATGCAGGCGCCATCAAGGAATATACCTATGACGAAAACGGAAACATTGTCAACAAAACCACAGGCGCCTTGGTGACAACGTATTCCTACAATAATGGGAATATGTTAACCAATATGGAAAGCAAACGCGGTAGTTCCAGTATTAATACCTATGCCGCGAACTATTTCCTGGACGGAAATTTAAAACAGAAAACAGGTTCAAATGCAACTACGAATTATCAGTATAATAACAGAAATCAGCTAGTA